>JBCCXG010000041.1:0-17073 GCA_039191945.1 Bacteroidota bacterium | reverse complement strand
CTAGCTCCGTCTCAGGTCTTGGGATGAGGACTCCTGGACCCACTTCGATCTTAAGGCCTCTGAACCAGGCATATCCAAGGATGTACTGGATCGGTTCTCCCGTGACTAATCTTTCCAGCGCATCCTCGAACGGGGCGGGGTCCTGCGAGACTTCCATCCCTAGTGCGATACTCACCCGGGTCAATCCCAGAAGGTCTTCCATCAACCAACGAACCAGCGCCTCTACCTCCGAGCGCGGATAAAGTGCACCCAAACGTTCGCAAGCACGATTGAAAATATCTCTTGGTGAAGACTCCTGATGCATAAATATTGGCGAATTTAGCGAGCTATCACGGATTGATGGAGCTAAAGACGCAAGACGAAAGATTCATGTCCCGAGCCATCGAACTCGCGAAAATGGGACTTGGCGGTGTAAGCCCCAATCCTTTAGTAGGATGTGTCCTTGTGAAGGATGGGCTGATCATCGGAGAGGGGTATCACAAACAATACGGTGGACCTCACGCGGAAGTCAACGCTGTGAATGATGTCAAAGATCCGGTGCTGCTGGTGGGTGCGACTGCCTATGTGACGCTTGAGCCTTGCAGCCATCATGGGAAGACACCCCCTTGCGCCGATCTGCTAGTGGCTTCAAAAGTAGGACGGGTCGTCATTGCGCATGAAGACCCTCATCCCTTGGTCAATGGCAAGGGAATCGAAAAGCTTCGCGATGCGGGCATCGAAGTGAGCTTGGGGATCCTCAGAGAAGAATATGCAGAAGTAAATCGCAGGTTTTTTGTCTCGACCCGAGATCGAAGGCCCTACGTCATCTTGAAATGGGCACAGACAGCCGATGGCTTTATTGCCAGAAAGAATTTCGACTCGAAATGGATCAGCAACCCGCAAGCTCGCCAGTTGGTACACAAGTGGCGGTCCGAGGAAGATGCCATCTTAGTGGGCAAGAATACCGCACAGCACGATGATCCAGCGCTTACCGTTCGCGACTGGCAAGGCCGACACCCAATGCGTATTGTTATTGATCCACAGTTAACACTACCTCCAACATTGCAGCTCTTCGACCGAAAAGTGAAAACGGTCATTATCAATCATCAAAAGGAAGAAGAAAACGGCCAGCTGCAGTGGCTGAGCATCAATACGCAACGTTTCGAAGAGGAAGTCCTTCAGCGTCTCCACGGGTTGAAGATAGGCAGTGTATTCATCGAAGGTGGCGCCGAGACTTTGCGGAGATTCATCGGAGTAGGTTTGTGGGATGAGGCCCGCGTTTTCCATTCGCCCACAGTTTTCGAGGAAGGGATTGCTGCACCCGTGCTCGAAGGGAATTTAGTTGAGCAACATCATGTTACTAACAACACGCTACATATTTACCACAACAATTGATATGGCCGAAGAACTGATCATCAATACCTCCAACGACAAAAAGGAAAGATACGAATCCCTACTTCCGCAAATCAAAGCGTTAGTTGACGGAGAAGAAGACCTTTTTGCCAACCTCTCCAACATCGCCGCGGCCCTGAAGTATGGCATGGACTTCTTTTGGGTGGGATTTTACATCGTAAAAGAAGAAGAATTGGTTCTGGGCCCATTCCAAGGTCCCATCGCTTGCACTCGTATCCAAAAAGGTAAAGGCGTGTGCGGTTCAGCCTGGTCAGAAGAGCGTACCTTTATCGTCACGGATGTCGAGCAGTTTCCAGGGCACATCGCCTGCAGTGGCGACTCAAAATCTGAAATTGTAGTGCCATTTTTTGATGCTGGCCAAGTGGCCATGGTACTGGACGTAGATAGTGATGAAGTGGGTTCCTTCGATGAGGTAGACCAAACCTATCTCGAAGAGATCGGCACCTATCTGTTCGCAAAGAACAGTTGATAGAGACTCTCCATCAGGTGATTTCTCTTTTGTTCGAGTTGAGGCAGGTCCACACTCCGAAGGTCGTTGTTTTGAGAGGCGGTTATCTTTAGCTGGCGGTCGGCGCTTGTCACGAGCACCGGTTCTTTCTCCTGTCGCACACACTCAGCATTGATCCACTCGTGCGCGCCTTGTTCAGCAATGAAACTTTGGAACGTCAAATTGGGATAGGCGAGTGAGACGGTCTTAGAAATGGTCTTGGCATAGACTTGGCCGATCGCTGATCGGGACTCTATCGATGCCACCTTAGTTAGCTTTGGGATTATGGGCCGTACGAGTTTTTTCAGGAAATAATTCTTCATCCAAACACGACATTCCGTGTTGAGGCTTCTTAGCTCTAGTCGATCGATGATCACATGTTGAATGTCGTGTACTTCAACCATCTCCGTAGCCTTGACCAGTACAGCTTGGTACTCATCAAAATTCACGTCGCCCCGCCACTTGATCATCAGACATTGAGCGGGAAAGTCTACTAAGAGGGAGGCCGTATCGTACTCCAACAGGGTGTCCATTCGTTTCACTGATTTATTGTCCATCAAAAACTGACAATACAAATCAAGGACACCGGATCCACCTTGCCTATACCCAGAAGAGGGTAATTTCACCCTTGTAAATTTCAACGAAAATAATTAAGGGAGTGTGGCAATGACCGTCTCACCGCCCACCGTCTTATCCCCGATCTTCGCGTGAATGACCGCGTCTGTTGGTAGAAAAACGTCTACGCGGCTCCCAAAACGAATGAAACCCAACTCATCACCTGCCGACAATTCGTCATCAACAGACTTGTAGAAGGCAATGCGACGCGCCACTGCCCCTGCAATCTGTCTCATCAGCACCTGAACTCCGTCCGAAGTGGTCATCCCTATGGAGGTACGCTCATTGTCCGTACTCGATTTCGGGTGCCAAGCCACCAGGTACTTTCCAGGATGGTATTTGTAATAGGAGACTTTACCGTCTACCGGAGCACGATTCACATGCACATCCAGTGGTGACATAAAGATTGAGATTTGCTTGCGCGTCTCATCTAGGTATTCGTCTTCATGCGTGTCCTCGATGACCACCACTTTGCCGTTTGCTGGAGCGATGACCCGTTTATCTTGTGTGGGTGTGCTGATGGCCGGCACCCGGAAGAATCTCACGATGAGTATCCAAAAGATCAAGGCTGCAGCGGCCAGGGCCCATTGTACAATTGCAATAGGTATCAACCAATATAAAAATGCATACAGTCCGCCAATGAGGAGGGCAGACAATGGGATGATTACAAATCCCTCTTTATGAATTCGTGCCATAGATTAGTTTAAAAACCGCCTCGGAAGGTATAGGTTTTTGCGACCTTGTCAATTGCCACAATATACGCGGCTATCCGCAAAGAGACATCGTATTGCCTGGAGGCATTGTATACACGATTGAAGGCTTCTTTCATGATCCTATCCGAGCGTCGATTGACCCGCTCACCCGTCCATTTGTATCCGAGTCGGTTTTGGACCCACTCAAAGTAGGAAACCGTCACACCTCCGGCATTGGCTAGGATATCGGGTACCGCCATGATCCCCTGTTCATTGATCATGGCATCCGCCTTGGCCGAAGTCGGCCCATTGGCCCCCTCCACAATCAGCCTCGCTTTGATCTTGCGTGCATTGGCTTCAGTGATCACATCTTCCACAGCGGCCGGGACGAGCACATCCACCTCTAAGAGCAGGAGCTCCTCTGGGTCGATACCTTCTACTCCTTCAAAACCTTCCAAAGTTCCACCATTGCTGTTCCGGTACTCTACGGCATCGTGGATGTTAATCCCGTCGGCGTTGTAATAAGCGCCGGAGAGATCACTGACTGCCACTACTTTCACCCCTCGCTCCTCCAACAAGGAGGCAGCCCAAGATCCAACATTACCAAACCCTTGTATGGCGCACGTGGCCTTGAAAGGATTGATGCGGAGCTTCTCCATCGCCGCCAGAGCAGAGATCATCACCCCTCGGCCAGTCGCCTCCGTTCGACCCAAGGAACCGCCTAGTACCAGTGGCTTACCCGTTACAACCGCGTTGACGGTCATGCCATGCCCTCGAGAATATTGGTCCATCATCCAGGCCATCTCTTTAGGGCCCGTACCCATGTCAGGAGCGGGTATATCGCGATCGGGACCGATAATTTCGTACATCGCTTGCGTGTAGGCCCTGGTCAGTCGCTCCACCTCTCCTCGAGACATCTCTCTCGGATTACAAGCGATCCCTCCCTTGGCTCCGCCGTAGGGTATATCGACCACAGCACACTTCCACGTCATCCAAGCCGCTAGAGCTTTTACCTCGTCGAGGTTCACATCCTGATCAAAGCGTACACCACCCTTCGAGGGCCCAAGAATGTTGGAGTGAATCACCCGATACCCTTCAAAGACCTTGATCGATCCGTCATCCATGGTGACCGGCAAGGAGACAATCACTTGCTTCGTTGGCGATTTCAGTACTTCGTAGACTTGTTCATCCAACCCAAGATGCTGCGCAGCAATATGGAATCTGGACATCATCGATTCGAAGGGGTTGCCCTTGTCTTTTATCGGGGCTGGTTCGATATATGCCATTTATGAGTGGGGTATGTTGTCTCAAAAATCTGGTTGCAAAAGTAACAAGTATACTATGAGAACAATCGTGTGAAATCCGATTTCAGCGAGGAAAACCCGTTCGTGGGGAATATCTTGCGATGAACAGTATGCGCTGCCAACGGGTCCTATTCATTCATCTACTTCAAGCCGTCCCTGAATCGCTATCGGGTTTGGAGACCGCCCTGGGGCAAATGGCCCTGGAATCGCTGACGGTCGACAACCGCTCAGCTCCAGAATTGATCGCCTACGCCGAGCAATTTCTAGCCGCAGAAGGGGAACTTTGCCTGGCGATCTGGAGGGAGGATGGTGCCTCTTGGGGTAGCGCCCAGCCCCTTCTCCGAAGTGTAATGAAACGCGCCCATTCGATCTACCTACTTGCCAATACGACCGACCCCATGCTGTCGAAATTGGAAGGTCGACTGGCCGGATACCTGATCGTAGATAAAGAACAAGAGATGATCGAAAGATTTAGGGAGTAGCCTTGATCAAAGCAGCTGAAAGGCATCACGATCCAATTGGAAAGGAAATCGCTCGCGAAACTTTAAAAGCTGATCCATAGACAAGGAGACGTCGCTCATTCCAGGCTCCTCACCCAGATATGACACCGTATCGCCAACATAGTCATAAGCTGCAGAGTGCCCAGAATACCCCTTGTCGTACCCATCTACACCGATGCGATTCACTCCAATGGAGTAGCATAAGTTCTCAATCGCCCGTGCCCGGAGCAGCGTATCCCAAGCTTGCACTCTCGGTGTAGGCCAGTTAGCCACATAGACCAACAAGTCGTATTCGTAGGGCTGCTCCGATGTACCTTGGGATCGCGCCCAGACCGGGAATCGGAGATCGTAGCAAATCAGTGGCATGATACGCCAACCTTTCACCTCAAAAATGAGCCGATCCTCGCCCGCAGTAAAGGACCCGCCTTCACCAGCAAGGGTAAAGAGATGCTTCTTGTCGTAGTGAATTATCTCTTCGCCCGGCCTCGCGACCATGAGGCGATTGTAGTATTTATGGTCCGTCTTGATGATGGCACTTCCCATCACCGTGGCTTTTGTTTGCTTGGCCATCTGACGAAGCCACTTGTATGTGTTACCATTCACAGGTTCCGAAACCCCTTCAGGCTCCATGGTAAAGCCAGTAGTAAACATCTCGGGCAGGACGATCAGGTCCTGTTGCTCTTGAATTTGCCAGATCTTTTCCTCAAAAGCGGCCAAGTTGGCTGAGATCGAGCGCCAGTGCAGATCAGATTGGATCAAAGTGACTTTGAGGTCGCTCATGGGATTAGACTTTTCGTAAGATCTCTCCGGCTTTGCTCATGGTCTCTTCATCTTTTGCGAAGCAAAAGCGCAGGAGTTTGTGATCTGAGCCGTCGTCGTAGAATACAGAGACCGGGATGGATGCCAAGCCCATCTCTTTGGTCATCATCTCGGCCATTTCCTGATCAGAGAGATCACTCAAACCCTCATACGATAAGACCTGGAAATACGTCCCTCCGCTGGGTATTGCGCGGAACCGACTTCCGGCGATACACTCAAGAAAGAAGTCCCGCTTCTGCTGGAAGAATCCTGGAAGCGACTCGTAATGGGAAGGCTCGCGGATAAACTCGCCCAAAGCAAACTGAATCGGAGTATTCACAGTAAACGTGACAAACTGGTGCACCCGACGAAGCTCTTCGGTGAAGGCGGGGGGCGCTATAGAATAACCTACCTTCCAGCCAGTAGCGTGAAAGGTCTTACCAAACGAAAAAGCCCCGATGCTCCGCCGTCGTAGGCCTTCGAACTCCAGAACACTTGTATGTTTCTTGCCATCGAAGACCATGTTGTGATACACTTCGTCGCTGATGACCATCAGATCATGTTGCTCAGCAACCCGCTCCAATCGCTCGAGGTCCGCTCTCTCTATAATAGACCCCGTTGGGTTATGGGGGTTATTGATCATGATCGCCTTGGTCCGAGGTGTGATGCTTTCCTCCAACCTATCCCATGGAATACCGAAGTGCGGCTGTACCAGATTGATGTGTACAGGGACGCCTCGCTGCAACCTGACCACTGGATCGTAGGAATCGTACGCAGGATCAAAAATGATCACTTCATCCCCCTCGTGGATCAGTGCGGTGATCGCGCAGTAAATAGCCTCCGTAGCACCAGAGAAGATCGTGATCTCCGTGCTCGGATTGGCTTCAATGCCGTAGAGATGCGAAGTCATTTCGCTGATGGCCTCACGCAAGGGTCCGACACCAATGCTTGGCGGATACTGATTCCTCCCTCGCTGCATTTGATCTGTGACCCGATCAATCAGCTCTTGGCTGATGGCGAAGTCAGGAAATCCCTGTGATAGGTTAAGTGCCTTGTGTTGCGTCGCCATGCCAGACATGACCGAGAAGATAGATGTGCCGATATCCGGAAGCTTCGAGGTGATCGTCATACCTACTTCTTCAGAGGTGCCTTTACGCGATAGTCTGCGTCCACCTTCCCTTTGCTGATGTTGGACAAGCGTCCTTTGAGCAGGCGCTTCTTTAGTGGGGAGAGATAATCTGTAAATAGGACCCCTTCGATGTGATCATATTCGTGCTGAATCACCCGCGCCTTTAGTCCGGAAAAACGGTCCTCATGCGCTTCCCAATTCTCATCCAGGTAGCGGATCAGTACCTCCTCTTCTCTTTCCACGTCCTCGCGAACGCCTGGAATACTAAGACATCCCTCCTCGAAAGCCCACGGCTCACCTTTCTGCTCGATGATCTCAGGATTGATGAAAGCCCGTTTCAAGCCCTCGTTTTCGTCCTCCTCCATCGATGTCGTATCTATGATAAACAACCTCCAGCTTTTACCAATTTGCGGGGCCGCCAACCCGACACCAGACGCTTCGTACATGGTCTCGAACATGTTGCCGATGAAGTCTTCTCCGATCTCCTCTTTCGTAACGTCAACGGCCTTCTTTTTCAATACAGGGTCGCCGTATAATACAATTGGATATATCATTCTCTTGATTCCAAATAAGACTGCAAGATAATGGTCGCACTGACCTGATCCACGGCCAGTTTGTCTCTTCTTTGCTTTTTTCGTGTGCCTGCCTTGATCATACTTTGTACGGCAAGCTTCGATGTGGACCATTCATCCTGAAACACCAGCTCATGATCAGGAAATACCTTTCTGAACCTATTGGCAAAAGCCTCTACCGGACCGGTATTGTGCGTGCGTTCCTCATCGTCATTCAGCGGATAGCCCAGCACCACGGTTTCCACCTCCTCCCTACGGAGGTAATCTTGAAGATATTCGATCAGATCGTGCGAACGGACGCCCGCCAATGGGCTCGCAATGATTTGCATGGGATCAGTGACTGCTAGCCCGGTACGTTTGGTCCCGTAGTCAATGGCCATGATCCGAGCCATCAATTGAGGCGCCGCAGCCGCCTTAGCTTCGATTGAATGTCTGATTCGAGCTTTAGGGCCTTGGGAAACATGATCTCATTCTCAATTTCCGCGTGATAGGACACCTCTCGCTCGAAAGCCTTAAGCTCTTTGATAATCACCCTACTTCGCAAGTCACGTGTATCGACAGAATCTGTGAGCTCCGTGAGGTTGCCCATCGCATCCTCCTGGTCATGCTCCTCTTTGCTTTGCGCCAAGGAGAACTTCCAGAAAGGCAACAATGCGGCAGAGGGATTGGCTTCTCGGTCACTTTCGATCCTATTCAGTAAGGCCACGTACTTAAAGACCTCGTCCTCTTCTTCGTAGATGTGCTTGATGAAGTCCTCAACGAAAACAGGGAAAATCGCTTTCAGATCCTGCGCCGAAGGTTCATCATGGCACTCCAAAAGGAATGAGATATAAGGAAGCTTCTCTTTTATAAATAGATAATGCGAATGTCGCAGGTACTCCAAAAGCATCTCAATTGGGTAGCTGGACAGCTCCTGGAACGAGCTTTTTCTGTTTGCGTCAATCTCGTAAAAACACTTGATTACTTTCTGTCGGCTTATACCGCGCTCTTTACAAATCTCGTTCAGAGACTTGTGCTCATTTTCAAAGAACTCGATGCCGAGGTAGTGCAGGGCCCTGGCATACACGTAGTTCTCATCTACGACCGACTTTATGGTTTTATCAAGTACGCGCATGAATTAATAGACAAAGATAACGAGTCTCGAAAAGTCTGGAATAATAATCTTTCAAAAACGAATTACCCCCATCGAACGTTTACATTATGATTTTATTCACTAGCCTCAGTACATTTAGTAAATTTCTCAAGACGTGACACAGCACAAAAATTCAAGACAGGCCATTCGATTGCCTCTCTACGTCGGAATTGCTATTGCCTTCGGGGTCTTCATCGGCGCAAACATGGCCAAACCAGGAGGCTCTTCGAATTCGCTTCAACAAAGTCTTTCCAAACTCCGTCAAATCCTCACCTACGTGGAAAATGACTATGTGGACGACGTAGATACCGAAGAATTGATCGAAGGCGCCATTGAGCACATGTTGCAAAACCTGGATCCTCATACCAACTACATCAGCAGCGAAGACATTGAACTCATGCGGTCTCAGTTGCAGGGAAATTTTGAAGGGATCGGTATAGAGTTCAACATCTTCAAAGACACGATTCATGTCGTTGCACCACTGAGCGGCGGCCCTTCCATCAAAGCCGGTCTGTTGCCTGGAGACAAAATCATCAAGGTGGACGGTGAAGAGGTAGCCGGCCAAGGATTCCAAAACCGCGACGTCATCGACCGACTACGAGGTGAAAAAGGTACCAAAGTCATTGTGAGCATTAGCAGAAAGGGAAAGTCGGATCTAATCGACTATGAGATCACAAGAGACGTGATTCCCCAGTATTCTGTTGATGTCTCTTATATGATCGATCAGGAGATTGGATACATCAAAGTCAGCCGATTCTCCGCGACTACCTATATGGAATTCAAAGAAGCACTGAACAATTTGCGAGAAGCAGGTATGAGCCGGTTGATCCTGGACCTGACGGGCAACCCGGGAGGCTATCTCGACCGGGCCGTAGACATGGTGGATGAGTTTCTCAAAGATGATCAGATCATCGTCTATACGGAAGGTAAAGAATCCAGATATAACGAAAGACACCTCTCTAAAAACGGAGGAGACTTTGAGGAAGGTGATCTGATTGTACTGATTGATCAAGGCTCAGCTTCCGCGTCAGAGATTGTGTCTGGAGCCATCCAAGATTACGATCGAGGATTGATCGTGGGTCGCAGGTCGTATGGCAAGGGGCTTGTACAGCTGCCTATATCGTTGGAAGATGGCTCCGAGTTGAGACTGACGATTTCCAGATATTACACGCCCAGCGGACGTTCGATCCAAAAGCCCTATTCGGATGACATTGACCAATACCATCAGGAGTACGTCGCCCGATTCAATGAGGGGGGTGAAGGATTCAATGAGGACAGCATCAAGGTGGACGAAAGCAAGGTTTTCACCACCCAAGCCGGACGCAAAGTATACGGTGGTGGGGGTATAGTACCAGACCACTTTGTACCCCTGGATACACTGGGAAGAAGCGACTACCTCGACGCCCTCTTTACGTCGAACTCCTTTGCTGAGTTCAGCCTCAATTACTCTCAAGACCACAAATCGGAGCTAGAGTCGATGGGCCTTGATACTTACCTGGCTGATTTTGAAGTGACGGACGCGATGATTCGCGAGTTGGTAGCCAGTGCCAAGTCCAACAAGATCAGTTACGATGAGGAGGACTTTAAGACATCAGAAGAGCGCATCAAGTTGTACATCAAGGCCTTCATTGGACGTAATGTTTGGAACAATGAAGGTTTCTTCCCCTTGATCAACCAAATCGATCCGATCTACAGAACGGCTCTTGATATCCTCAACGGTACAGAGCAGTTGGAAATTTCGGGATCATAGGGCTGACCTGATTCCTAGATCTTCGTGCACAAGTCGTAGGCTTGGTCGTAGTACCGGGTTAGCTGCTCCCAATCGAACAATTGGGCCGATGATTCTACTTTGTTGCGAAGGTCTATTCTCGCCCTACGAGAGAGTCGGATGAAATTATACATCTTGTTGGCCAGCTGCCCCGCCGCATCGTCATAGCTGCGCTCATCCCTCTTCACGACGTGAATACCCGATAAGTGCGGATCTTTCACATTTTTCTGCACGTAATCACCAAAGCCCGCCAGGTCGCTGGTAATGGCTGGCACACCGCTCGCGAGGCACTCAAGGGGCGTGTAACCCCACGGCTCATAATAACTAGGAAATATGCCCATGTGGCAGCCTCGGACAAATTGGCTGTACTCCATCGACAACAGCGGGTTGGTATAGCTGATGAAGTCGGGATGATAGACAATCTTGACCCGGTCCTCTTCATGATTGACCAAGTTCGCATGTCTTAGGTAATTCAGGACGTCGTCATTCGCATCGTCATGCAGATTGTGCGTGACCACCGGAGGCAGGGTATGGGACTTCCACGATTGCAAGGTTCGTCGGTAGCGGAGTCTCCAGTAATCATCGACAAATTTTGACAATTCCGGAAGCTTAGGGCTAGTCTGTGTCATCGCTTCATATAAAAGTCGATCACCAACTTGCCGCTTGATATTCTCAACCGTTTCCTTGAACTCTTCCAGCAACGCCTTGGTCTGCAGAATCTCCGGATTGATGGTCGAGTAGGGCCGCTTGGTAATAAAGAACATTACGATGGTCATGTCCGACTTCTCCGTCTTCAAGCGATGGTTGAGACGTGCCAGCGCCTCTAGGCTAAGATCGTATCCCTTGTTTCTGTATTCATAGCGACCAGAGGTGAAAAAGTACAAAGTCTTGTCCAGGTCGAAAGTATAGCTAGAAAAGAAGTGCGCCATCGTGAACTGATGGATCTGATTCTTATAGTGCAGATGGAGGTTCTGAAATTCGTGCAAGGCCTCAAACCGCTCATTGTTTATGCCGTTAGGCAAGATCACATCCGGTTCTCTTCCTAACAGTTGCCGACATTCTTTGGCCGTGACCTCACTCACCGTAGAAAATACGTGCGACCCGTGCGCCGCTGCACGTTCTATTCCAACGGCCGCTTCAATATTGAAATGACGTGCCTCCTTCTGCCAATCCATAAAAGGCAGGTGGTCGTAAAACTGAGGGTCATTCATCGCCAGGTACCGCCCCAGCAATGTCGCGTGCGTCGTGAATACAACGGAGGCTTTGACATTGTCCTTTCTCAGACCAGGTATACCGGATCCAGCCATCCATTCGTGGATATGGGCAATAACCCGCTTATTGAGCCCTCGCTGAGCTGCCAGCGTAGTGATGTAGATCCTCACCAACTCTCCGAAGGCCAACACGTCATTGAGCAGGAAATCATCGGCAGGGGTCGAGATCCCGTGGTCTTCCCATAGGTGATACTTGATCTCCCCCAACCTTGGCATGACAGAACCCAGGTTGAAAAGTATCGCTTTGGGACGCCCACTTACCAACCAAACGCCGTAGTGTACTTCATACCCCTTCTCTCTCATGGCGAGTACCGCCTTGCCAAATGGATCTTTATAGTTGTCCGTAGGCTCAAACTCCGACGCCGCGTGCTGGGGCATATAGGGCCCAAGAAGACAATAATTTTGGCCCCATTTGTTGATGATTGTTGGTGCCTTGGAACGCACCACCGTGTAGATACCACCCACTTGATTCAGCACCTCCCATGCCACCTCCAGCAGTAATGAATTGTTGATTTGCCGCTTGGTGATTCTGCGTAGGGGTGCCTTCTTTGTCGTGGTATTCATCGGTAATTGGATTATATCAACTCACCCACCCAGGTAGATGGAATGAATTCGGCGGAAATGTTACTAAAAAAAATACACGCATCCTAATTAGTGCGGAGTAACCATCGTCACGATCGCCGGTACTTCTGATAGCAACACATTTTGCGGGCTCCATGCAACCCTTCAATTCGTGTTGGCATCTTTTGACCAAATACCTTATGGTATCATGAAAGCTTCTCAACTCACCACTTTACTGCTGATCCTATTACTCTTTGCCATCTTGCAGGAAAGAGCCCTGCATCTCAAAGACCTGATGATGGCATCGATCAATCGGATGGATCCAGCAGCATTGGGACAAAACGTCTCCGTCCTGCTAGCCAGTTACTGAGCGCACATAACGTTTCTTTCTCTTAGATTGTTGAAAATGAAATAGCTGTCGCGGCGCAAACGAAAGATTATCGCCCGTTCGTTATAATTTTGAGTTTTACCTCATACAGCCAATTTGAAAAGATTATGGAGCAAGAAGCATATTTGAATTTTCTGGGGACGTGGAACATCGCCATGTGGGGCCTAGCTGCACTATCCGTTGTTGTTGCCATTGCCATCATTTCCGGTTATTTCATTCGTCTGTCTTCACTGAAGAGCTACAAGGCGAAGTTCGACCTAGCTAGTGAGCGGGAAATCAACCGACTGCTTGCGGCTAACTTCTCCATTGCCGCCAGCATTTTCTTCATGGCAAATACCGCGAGCCAGTCCACCGTAGAGTTGAGTGCGTTCTGGTTCTTCATCCGCATCTTTATTTCCCTTTGCTTTGGTACGTTGTATGGCTACGTAGCTTATCTGATTTTTAACTACTACTACCCAAAGCGACTGCACAAGAAGCTGAATCGACTCCGATATACCCCTCGTACGAATGCCGAAACTGGGAATAAGATGAAGCTGCTTAGCGAGGAAGAGGAAGATGCTTACCTCGACGAAGGCATGCAGGCGGAAGAAAACGTGTTTTCGGTGGATTATGATGTGTGGATCGATGAGGCAACTGGCGACACCACCATCGAAAAATACAAGGGGCACCTTAGTGCTTTGGAATGTGACCGATGTGGCTTCCAGACCCTGAAGCTCGCTAAGGAAGAAATCATTACGCCGGCTACTTCCGAGATGGATGGCGAGCTGGAGAAAGAGTACAAATGCACCTACTGTGGGCGCATAAGGAGGA
Organism: Bacteroidota bacterium; assembly: GCA_039191945.1. Classification (GTDB taxonomy): domain Bacteria; phylum Bacteroidota; class Bacteroidia; order Cytophagales; family Cyclobacteriaceae; genus JAWPMT01. The sequence goes on along the minus strand of JBCCXG010000041.1, from coordinate 3,654 downwards.
AGACCGTGAAGATTAAAGCAAATATCGACGCTTCTGCCGAAGGTCATGAATTGATCACTGACCCTTTACATCAAGACAGTCGAATTTCCACGGTGAAGGTCGAGATTCACGACGCACGAGGTGAGGTGAAAACCTATGAGTTCCAAAACCTCAAGCAAGCAAGCAGTTTCCTCGGCGAATTCGATACGGCAAAACTCGAGCAAGAGGAGACGCTATAGGTGTCTGGAGCTCAAGCGGTCAGTTCCAGGGGAGCTGACCGCGGTCCTGCCAATAGTCCTCCTTGGGGATCTCCAGTTTCTCCAGTGCATATAGTTCCTTCGGGGAGAAGTCAACTTCTTGACTTTCAAGGTTTGATTGCAGCTGTTCCACTGTGGTAGCTCCACTTAGGATGATGTCCACAAAGGGCTTCGCCAGTAAAAAAGCCAAGGCCAAGGCGTCCTCTCCCACTTCGTGATACAGTGCCATTCTCTGCAAGGGTGGCAGATACGAAGCCTTTGGATTTCTTGATGTCAATCGACCATTGGCCAAGGCCTCCTTCACAATGACCCCCACCCCGGCATCATGGGCCTTCTTCATTTGTTTCTCGGCCGACTTTTCCAATAGGTTATAGGTGACCTGTACAGCCCCAAAAAGGCGCTCTTCATTGACCACGATAGATAGGGCTTTGGCAAAAACATCGGCCTGTTGTACGCCACTCAGCGATAGGCCAATCGTGTAGCCTTCCGCTTTGATCTTTTCCAAGGCTTCGAGCACTTCGTTATTCTCCAGCACGCCGCTTTCGAATGTGGCCGAATGGATTTGATAGATCTTCAGGTAGGGGTTTAGCCGCTGCCGGCTTTCGGGCCACTGTTGCTTTAGCCTCGGCAAAGTATGGTCCTTGATCTCGTGTTTGTCTGCCTCTACTTTCCAGTTTGCAGTGTAATAGTAGCCCCATTTGGAACCCACCGTGGTTTGCTCCGGATGCTGATTGGTCAACCAGTTGCTCAGGAACAGCTCGGCTTTGCCATAAGACTGCGCTGCATCGAAGTAGCGTATCCCAGCGCTATACGCTGCAGACAGAAGTTCATGTGTCCGACGTTCCATGGCTCCTTCGCTGTAGTTGCGCTCAAGGTCTTTGCCGTGACCTAGGTTAATATACCCCGGACGGCCAAGGGCGGCCAGACCTAACCCAATGCGAGAAGTCATGATATCACTGATGCCAAATGCCTGAAGAATCATCTGCGACTCCATGGGGTGAATATATTGGATTTGGGTTTTTTTGACCTCGAAAAGTAGGACCTTACCAGCAATCTAGAAGGCACGAAGTAACTTATTTTGCGACGCACGCCAACTAAAGCGCCATTGGACTAGAGCCAAATTAGTGGGGATCGAGAATTTGCCAAAAGCCCTCGAAAGTGCAGTTGCGCAGCACTATTGTACTGTCGCTCTGTAAACTGTGGCTCCCCAGCACGGCATCGAATGAACCTGACACCAGCAGACCAGCTCCTAAGCGGGCATCAGTGGCCATCTCTACAGAGCTAATTTTCAAGGAGTTGGAAGCGTTTGACTGTGGCTCTGCCAAAGATGTCGACCACCAAGTGAGATCACTCATCGGTTCTTGGAACTCATAGGAAATCCTGACAAGGGTATCCTGGTTATCGTTGTAGGACCAATCTACATTTCGGAGATTTTCTGCCAGCACCTCATACTTGTCGATCACAAGTCGGTTCGTGGTTGTTTCTGAAGTGTCAAACCTAAAGATGAATGTGAGCTGATAGGATGAAGCATTGACACTGATCGATGGATCAGAGAATCGACAGCCGAAAGCATTGGTCTCCGTTGGAGAGGATACTGAGGAGGCAGACCAGTTGAACGTCGGCCCCAAAAAACGGGAAGTCACCCGAATGTCCACGGTAGTATCGTTCGCAACACCATTCAAATGATACTGCCTACGCTCTGGTGACACCAAGTCACCGCATGAATAGAGCAAAACGACGATGGCTAACAAGAACAAAGAACGATGGAGTTGGTGTGTCATCTGCTGTGCAGTTTTTTGACAGTGAAATCTTGCCAATGGATGATGCGTACTAGCCTAACGACAGTCCGTCATCAGTTAGTACGCCGGCATTGAAACCCTCACCCGCTGATAAAGTGCAAAAAGTACTTCTCAACCATCATCCTCGAAGCCTTTCCGCCACATCGCCCCGTATTACATAACTAATCCAGTGCCTTCTGCAGGGCCTTTGCGCGCAGGAGTAGTATTACATTGAGGAAGAAAGTGACCAATCCTGGAAGCGTGCCCGCCGGATCGTGGAAAAGGTGAAACAACACGATATTGAGCGTCACGGGAAACAGCATCATCAGCGCCAACCGCTCATATCGCGGCACGAAAAGAAGAATCGCCGCAGATACTTCTACCAGCGCTACTAGTTTAGCCAAGTAGCTGGCAAACATCCCTTGCATGTACATCTGAGCCACCTCGCCTGCAGGTGGTGGCATCTCAAGAAAAGGCGAAGGAAGAAGCTTGTTGAGGCCAAAAATCAACATGGGGAGTGCAAGAAGCACTCGGGCGATCATAGGTAGATATTTCATGGTCGTTTATTCATCGATTGAAAAAGTGAAAAATGCTTGAGAAGTCCTGATCCTCCATACCAGTGTCGAGCGCCTGCTGGAAGATGTTTTGTGCAGCAAAAGATGAGGGAAGCTGCACACCTAGATTATCCGCAGCTTGCTGGACCAAGCCAAGGTCTTTGACCATCCACTGCATCGGAAAGTTCGGCGTTGTGTCTGCACTAGTGAGCTTCTCCTGAATAAGTTGCAGAAAGGGGGCTGTCACGGGCACATTGGACAGAATGTCCATGACCTTTTTTCGAGGCAACCCTAGACTCGTGCCCAACTTCACACCTTCTGAGAAGGCCAGCATCGATTGCGCCAGCATCAGGTTGATGACGATCTTAATCGAAGCCGCCGACCCGTGTGGTCCCATCGGGATGGTCTTTTTTCCCATCCGATCCAGTAGTGGGGAGATCAGTTCCAGATGCTGGCTGTCCCCGCCAACGAAGAAAACGAGTTCACCGCGCTCAGCCGGCTGCTTTGTTCCCGCAACTGGCGCTTCGAGGTAATTGATTCCCGCGTCAGTAGCTTCCGCTAAAAAGCCTTTTGCGTCTTCAGGAGAAACCGTACTGCAATCCACCCAAAGGGTGCCCTTGGAAAGATGTTGCAGGAACCCATTTTCACCAGCAGCGACTTCTCGAACAATTGCCGGAGTCGACAGCATGGTGAAAACAACCTCAGCATCCTGAACCGCATCGGCCAGGGAGTTCGCAACCCGAGCTCCTCCCGCCGATAGCCGATCTGCTTTAGACGTATTTCGATTGTAAACCGTCAGTTCTATGCCATCGGCAAGAAGATGGGTAGCCATCCTACTTCCCATAATGCCCAAGCCAATAAATGTGATCTTCATGTCTTTTGATGTTTAAACACACCAAAAGTGGGGGCTCACGAAAGCGGCATCTAAGCCCTTTCCTCAAAAATGCCGTTTTTCGGTCAACAATAGTTAAACCATCATCCCATCCCTGATCTTTATCTGTAGTTGCTTCGGGGATATACCAAACTGGCGCTGAAAAGCCCTAATGAAATAGGAGACATTATCGTAACCCGCATGGTAAGCCAACT
>JBCCXG010000040.1:0-17091 GCA_039191945.1 Bacteroidota bacterium | reverse complement strand
CGTACCGCCGTTTCGAAACACATGCGGGTGCTGGATGAATGTGGCTTGCTCCATATCGAGAAAAGAGGGAGAGAGCGGTTTTGTCAGGCCCGCCTCGAAAAGCTGGCCGAAGTGGCGCTATGGGTCAATCAATATCGCATGTTTTGGAACGATAATCTGGACCGATTGGAAGACCTACTACAAAGGCAATCGAAAAACTCAAAATCAGAAAAACCACCTCATCATGAATAAATACGGCACGTTGATCAATCCTACCACTTTGCAATTTGTACGGCTACTCCCTGGCACCACGGAACAAGTTTGGGAATTCATCATTGACAGTGAAAAGCGCGGACTGTGGTTCGCCGGTGGCCCGGCAGATATCCGACCCGGCGGAAAGATGAAACTCGTATTCAATAACTCACAGTTTGCGCCGCCCGATCCCACCCCAGAGAAATACAAGGAGTTTGGAGACGGCTTTATTTCCGAAGCTACCATTCGAAAGTGCGAGCCACCTACCCTACTCGAAATCGCGTGGGATGGCATCGTACGGTTTGAACTGGAGCAGATGGGTGATCAGGTCCAGTTGACTTTGACTCACGAAATGGAGAAAGACGATCGGGAAATGAAGACGGGCGCCCTTGCGGGTTGGCATACCCATCTTGGTATTTTGACCGACCGACTACAGGGCCAGTCGCCTCAACCCTTTTGGCCGGTGCATATGGGGCTTGAGGAGGAGTACAGTGATCGGCTCGATTAGACGCCAAGCTGATCTTGATTACTGAACCCCACGAGTTTCATGTAAGTTTTCAGGTTCTTTGTAAACTTGAAACCTGGAATCATCGAACTTGAAACTCCAAGTTATCTTGCCGGCAGCATGTTGCGAATGGCGGCTATCTTCCAGATCTGGCCTTCCTGAACAACGACGAACGTGCTCCACATCTTTCGAGTTGTGCCATCCGCCCGACCGATCTCATATCGCGCATCGGCAATGGCACAGTCATCAGCTACCAACCGCACCTTCTCCACGGTAATGGTACGCTTCCCGGGATTTCGCGAAGAGCTTCGCATCATACCCTGCTTTGCGGCGTCCTTCCCTCTCCTCCACGTCCCGGAAGACACCAACTGATCCACTTCCGCCACCAGGATCTGATCTAACAAAACAGTATCCCGGGACTCACGGGCTTGCGTGTACTGGGCGATGAGTTCTTTGATGTCTTGTTCGGTGGTCGTGTCTTGCGCATACAACACAAAGGGAGCCGCCAAAATCAAAATTGCCATGAATTGCTTCATCCAAAAAAAAGTCTTTGAGATCAATGAATCTGTACCTCAGACGAGTTGATTAATCATAATTCCTATACACCCACCATCCTGCATAGATCAGAAGAAACTGAACTCCCACCCGAATGGCGGGGGCAGGTGGATCGCCAATGGCGGGATTTTCCCTGAACAGGTCCCAGACATGCAGCGGCAAGAACGCAATCATCAAAAGCATGAACAGTAGCCCTCCCATTCTCCGATACTTAGGCAGGATCAAGGCGACACCAACGACCAGTTCCGCAATGGCAGCGAGGATATTGGCGAGCATTGGTGGAATGAAGCTGGGGATCATCGGTTGGTACGCTTCGGGCATCACGACGTGGGCGATCCCTCCCGCTAGCATCGGAAGGGCCAGGATGTAAGGGAATATCTTCTTCATGATTGTAAGGTAGGGAGCTTACCGCACTTCCACTTAGCGCAAATACAAAGTCATCAATAATGGTAAGTGATCAGAGGCGACTGGCTCGTCCAGGACCTCAACATCCAAGACCTCCCACTCATTGGCAGGACGAGGCATCACGTAGTCAATTTGCTTTGTTGGGTTGGCCACAGGGACTGTGGGCTGGGCCTTGCCACCGTCGTATAGTAACCATCCCTTATCCTGTAGCAGTTGCAATGACTTCGCCTTGGGTGTGGCATTGAGGTCACCTGTCAGGATAGCCAGACCTTTATAGTCCGTAAAGAAATGCTGTTCGATGACCTCCACGGCTGCCCTTCTGGAGATTTCTGAACCCAAAATCTGGAGGTAATCGAAATGTGTTGTAATCATCCTCAAACTATCCGAAAACCCATCCACAAGTAGATCTATGGCCATCGCCTGGTAGCGGCTGTCCGAGGCGCTAGGGATCCATATGTTACCGACGTAACGGAATGGATACTTTGATAAAACGGCATCACCATAATAGAGTAGGTCCTCTGGCTCTTCCAAACCCAGCAGTCCGTAAAGGTTGGGCATTTTATCGCGCTTCATGCTAGGCCCAAAGATTCCTTGCATACCCGTAAGTTTTTCCAACTGCGCGACCATGGCTTCGTCTGTGACTTCCTGCAGACCCACCAAATCAGCACCACTGTCGTTGATCACTTTGGCGATGCGAGCCAGGTCCATCCTACCATCCATACCAATACCATAGTGAATATTGTAGCTGAGCACCCTTAGTGGTGCAACATCCTGCCCACAACCCATCATCGCAACAAATGCTGTCAGCAGAAGCAAGATGAAACGCACGCGGAAATGGATCAATCTCATCGGATCTTTGGATGGTGTATTACTGCTCTATTCCCAATCTCCACCAGGTAAATCCCAGTCTGTTGTCAGGATAATTCTGGATGGTGGTCGCCATACCAAAGTGACCATCGGACAATGGAATCAGGGGATAATACTCGCCACCCGTCGAGAGCGACGGACCTCCAGACCTTTCCCGCAGGTCGACCAGCTTCTGTGGATGGAGCTTAGTGACCGCGAAGTGCTCATTATCGAGACTAGCGACTGCGGCGTGGTGGTGGATCCCGCTTGCGCCCTCCGTGACCCAAGTGAGACCCATTTGAGCGTGCTTCACGGACAGGTAAGGAAAGTAGCACAATCCATCGGTCTCATCAATCACATACTCTTCCCAGCTTTCACCGAGGTTGGCTGTCACTCCTAGCTTCAAGACAGGCCCTTCACTCCACAAATAGTACAGCTTGCCCTGCCCGTCCCAGGCCATCGGCTCCACCCAACGGGGCAACGTGGCCTTGTCAAACGGCTCCCATTCCTGATTGCCCGGAACCGGAATATCCCGCCACGTCTTCCCGGCATCGTCGCTGATCCTGATTATGTCCACCCCTTTGTCAAATTCGAGACCAGAAGCGGACATGGGCACGATGCGCGCCGCAAGCAGACGGTTAGGGCCCGCTACGAAGTGACTCGATCCTCCTTTGCGATGGAGATCTGGCCGCTCCTGCCAGGTCTGTCCCTCGTCCTCGCTGACCACATAGTGAACACCCCGGCCGTCGTTCCAAATGACATGAACCGATCCATCCGAGGCAATTTCGACCCACGGTCGGTCATCATATTCATTTTGGGAGAGATACGTCCAGGTCCACGATTGCCCCTCATCCGGGCTGACCCCGATGGCAATGTGCTCGCCTTTCATGTCCCAATCGAAATTTGCGGTATCCTCAGGGATGGTGGTGAACTTCATCGTGAGGAAGTAGATATTGCCTTGGTCGTCGATCACCAGATCCACATCCGAGTTTCCATGAGCGCCGTCTTCCATCCTTCCCACATCCACTCGGTTCCAGGTGGTCCCCCTGTCCTCGCTTCGCCAAAGTTGCGGAGCGGTACTGGCATTGCGATAGCCGGTCACGTACAAGTCTCCCGAGGGATGCTCAGCTAGCATTGGTTCCCGGGCCAGCTGATCCAGCACATCGACCCGTTCTAGGATCTTAAGTTCTTTGGATTCTTCGGCAGCGCAGGCGGAGAGAAGCACAAAGGCAAGGCCAATGGCCAGTTGAAAAAAAACACGTCGCATCATACTTCGGGAACTGAATGATCATCTAATGAGCAGGAAGTAACAAACAAAGGACGACATCTGGAAATTAATTTCTCAGCACAATGGCATCTCCAAGTCTCCGTCGTCGATGAACCCAAGGGTAAGCCTGACCAAGATCAAACTGTGATTAATTACTAGTAATTTTTTACCATACCTTACACATAAGGAGGGGAGTATCTATCTTTGCGCTTCTTTTGAAATAGGTCGCCCTTAAACCACTGAAAATTGAAGGAATCATACCACAAATGGTACTCGCCCTCCCTGAGCAGAGACATTGAAATGCTCACCTTCGGGCATGCAGGCTATCCCGTCATCGTATTCCCCACTACCATGGGTCGGTACTATGAATGCAAGGACTTTTTACTGATCGAATCGGCCCGCTGGTTTCTGGAACAGGGACTGGTGCAGATCTATTGTCCCGACAGCATCAACGAACTGAGTTGGTACAACAAAAGCATCCATCCCGCAGATCGGGTACGCAACCACATCTGGTATGACAAATTTGTCAAAGAAGAGCTGGTCGATGCCATCTGCCATGAAAAAGGAATGTCCAAGGTGGCCCTCGCCGGTCCAAGTTTTGGAGGTTATTTGGCGGCCAACTTTGCCTTCAAACACCCAGAAAAGGTCAGCCACCTCTTTAGCATGAGCGGTTCTTTTGACATCAAGTCATTCCTGGATGGCTACTACGACGATAACGTGTACTACAACAATCCGGTGGATTACCTTCCCGGCAACAACCATCCGGACCTTTGGAATATGAAGATCGTGCTGGGCGTCGGCGAATGGGACATCTGTCTGGAGGCGAATCAACGACTGGCGGATATCTTTAACCAAAAGAACATCCCTTACTGGTTCGATTTGAAAAAATGGGCCGTCCACGACTGGCCGATTTGGCGCGATATGTTCCCTCATTATTTGTCAACATTATAATTATCTATACCCAACCATGAAGAAAATCGGAATCCTATTTGGGATGGAAAACACGTTTCCCTGGGCTTTCATCGACCGGGTGAATGAAAAGAAGGTCAAAGGAATCGAAGCGGAAGCGGTCTCCATCGACCAGGTCCAGCAGGCTAAACCTACGGACTATGCTGTGATCATTGATCGGATCTCGCAGGATGTGCCTTTTTACAGAGCGTACTTGAAGAATGCGGCCATCTCAGGAACGGCGGTGATCAACAATCCTTTCTGGTGGAGCGCTGACGAAAAATTCTTCAACAATGCCTTAGCGGAGAGCATCGGCGTGCCCGTGCCGAAAACCGTATTGCTACCCTCCTCTCACCGGCCACCGGATACTACGGAGCAGTCGTTTAGGAACCTGAAACTGCCCTATGCCTGGGACGAGATCATCGATCACATTGGATTTCCTGCTTATATGAAACCTTACGCAGGCGGTGGCTGGAAGAGCGTCTACAAGCTCAACAATCAGGAGGAGCTCTTTGCCAGGCATGCGGAGACCGGTGAACTGGTTATGATGCTGCAAGAGGAGATCGTATTCACCGATTACTTCAGATGCTACGCATTGGGTGGGAATAAGATCCACATCATGCAGTATGAACCGAGAAATCCCTTTCACCTGAGGTATGTACGCGATGCGCCGCCGGTGGCCAAGAAGTTGCTCAGTACTATCGAGGAATATTGTATCAAACTGAATACCGCCCTGGGATATGATTTCAATACGGTGGAATTTGCCGTAAGGGATGGCGTTCCCTATGCCATTGATTTTTGCAATCCAGCACCCGATGCCGACGTCAACTCTGTCGGACAGGATAACTTTGATTGGATCGTGGAGAATGCTGCAGACATGGCCATCGAAAAGGCTCAAGCGCAGAAGGCAGGCCAAATGAACCTGACCTGGGGAACCTTTGTCCAAAATCAGGTCCATGGTCTTCCGATCGCGTCTGCAGGAAAGCCGCCAGCAAAGAAAACTGCGACACGCAAAAAGCCTGGCGCAAAAGCGTCCAGCAAAGCCGTAGCCAAGAAGAAGTCTTAACTTAGATGGGTATGGAGGTCACCTTAGGAATTGAAGAAGAATATCAAGTCATAGATCCGGAAACCCGGGAACTTACCTCTCACGAGCAGCGGATTGTCGCGGAGGCCGAGAAGCACCTAGAGGAGCAGGTGAAGGCCGAAATGCATCAGGCCGTCGTTGAGGTAGGCACTAAAGTGTGCAAGGACATCGAAGATGCCAGGGCGCAAGTGTCTCACCTCAGAAAAACCCTCTGTGGTATTGCCAGCGACCTCGGTTATCGGATTGGAGCGGCAGCGACCCATCCCTTTTCCGAGTGGGAGAAACAACTGATCACCCCCAACCCAAGGTATGACGAGATCATTTTGGAAATGCAGGATACGGCCCGTTCCAATCTGATCTTTGGATTGCACGTCCATGTCGGCATCGCAGACAAAGCCATGGCCCTCTACGTGGCTAACAGTATGCGGTATTTCTTGCCTCACCTGTATGCACTGTCCACCAATTCACCTTTTTGGGAAGGCCGCAATACCGGCTTCAAATCCTTCCGATCCAAGGTTTTTGATAAGTTTCCCCGCACGGGTATTCCGGAGGCCTTTCAGACCATTGCGGAGTATGAAAACTACATCAACCTCCTGGTCAAGACCGGCTGTATCGACAATGCGAAGAAGATCTGGTGGGACATTCGGGTGCACCCCTTCTTCCCGACCGTCGAGATAAGGATTTGCGACATCCCGCTGACAGTGGACGAAACGATCTGTATCGCGGCATTGATCCAAGCTTTGGCCGCCAAGTTTCAAAAGCTTCGCCATCAGAATCTGAATTTCATCATTTACCACCGAGCACTGATCAACGAAAACAAGTGGCGTGCGGGCAGGTACGGCCTCGATGGGAAGATGATCGACTTTGGGAAAGAAGCAGAAGTGGATACCCGCGACCTGATCGAAGAATTGCTAGACTTTGTAGATGACGTCGTAGATGATCTGGGGTCAAGGAGTGAGATGAACAAAGTCAGAGAAATACTCAAGAACGGGACAGGCGCGGATAGGCAGCTCGCTGTCTACGAAGAGACGAAAGACCTCAAAAAGGTGGTGGATTATGTCCTGGAACAGACGACGAAGGGAATTGACTGATTGATGGAAAAAGTCAAACTCGCCATACTGGACATGAACAACAAAACCCCGAATCAGGGGCTGCGTTGTATCCGTGACATTGTGATCGGGTTCGAAGATCAGGTGGATTGGCAGATCTTTGACGTTCGTGCCGAAGGTGAATTGCCGGACCTGTCTTACGACATTTTCATCTGTAGTGGCGGCCCTGGTAGCCCATTGGATGGCGGAGCCTGGAAGGATAGATTCTTTGAATTGATCGACGGTGCATGGCAGCTGAATCAGTCCCACCCACCCACCAAGAAGTATTTCTTTTTCATTTGCCATTCCTTTCAGATGGCTTGCGAGCATTTTGGCCTTGGCGAGATTACCGAACGGAAGACAACGTCTTTTGGCGTCTACCCCGTTCATAAAACAGAAGCCGGAAAAAGGGACCGTCTGCTGGAAGGACTGCCAGATCCGTACCATGCGGTTGACTCGAGGGATTGGCAATTGGTGCAGCCCAGACTCGAGGTGTTTGAAGAACACGGTGCTACCATCTTGAGCCTTGAGAAAATAAGGACCCACGTCGAATACGAGCGGGCCATCATGGCGGTGAGGTTTTCGCCAGAGTTTGTAGGCACACAATACCACCCGGAAGCCGATCCCATTGGCATGAAAGCTCACTTTTCAAAGTCCGAAATGAGACAAAAGGTGGTCGACAACTTCGACGAAAAGAAGTACGAGGACATGATGGACCATCTGGAGGACCCGGACAAAATAGCCCTGACTTACCAAACCATGATACCGGGATTTATCCGTCGCTCACTCGATGCCCTCAACCACCAACGCTTTGCCTTAGTAAAACCATGATCGAACGGTATCGGGAGGTATTCAACCGGAACTTCACCAAGGCCAAGTACGAGGCGTTTCTAGACGACATAGCGCGGGAGTTTGATTACCGGCCGACCTTTCGTATCGCGGAGACGCCCGTATTTATTCCCAGGCAATTAAAGCAGAAGCTCCTGCTGGCCTGCGAAGACATTCTCTCCGTACTCAATCGACCGGATTTCAAGGAGTTGACCCGGGACGCGATCAAGCATCCCGCACTGAAGGTGCCCTCAGAGGATTATGATTGCAGATTTCTGCAATTCGACTTTGGCATCTGTCTGGATAAGCACGGCGAACCGACCCCTCAATTGATCGAATTACAGGGATTCCCGTCGCTCTACTTCTATCAGGATTTCCTCGCGCGGATGTACATGAAGCATTACGAGATCCCGGACAGGTTTTCCGTTCACCTCAACGGCATGCATCGTGAAGAATACATCGAATTGTTGCGCCACGAAATTGTCGGGGATACCGACCCGAAGCAGGTGGTGCTCCTGGAGGTGGAGCCTGAAAAACAAAACACGCTCATTGATTTCTTGTGTGCTCAACAAGTGCTTGGGATCAAGATCCTCGACATCAGCCAAATGAAAAAGCGGGGGAAAGAGCTCTTTTACATCGATGCTGAGGGCAATGAAATCAAGATCTTGAAGATCTACAACCGGGTCATTTTTGATGAGCTCAATCAGCGGCAGGACATTGAACGAGAGTTTTACTTTCAGGACGAGGTCGATGTCGAATGGGTAGGTCACCCCAACTGGTTTTTCCGGGTCAGTAAGTACACCATGCCGCTGCTGAAGGGCGAGTTTGTGCCGGAGTCGTTTTATCTCGATAAGCTACCTGCCTACCCTGACGACTTGGATAACTATGTACTGAAACCTTTGTACTCTTTTGCAGGATCGGGTGTCCAACTCAATATTACCCGAGAGATACTGGATCAGATTGCGGACAGAGAAAACTACATCCTGCAGAAGAAGGTCAATTACCAGCCGGTTGTAAAGACCATGGATGTACCCGCCAAATGTGAGATCCGCATGATGTGCGTTTTCAACACCAGGGAGCAGACTACCAGCGTCGTGAATAACCTCGTTCGCCTCAGCAAAGGGGAAATGATCGGTGTCAAATACAATAAGGACAAAGAGTGGGTCGGCGGTAGTGTAGGGTTCTTTGAGGATGATTAGGTATTTGGCCGTTCCCATCAAAAGGCCATTTTTATATGCATCGAACCGCTTAGCCAAGATTTCTATGTACCTCGCTGGAGACCGCCCATCTGGCAAGTCAGCGCCCAAGTGGAGATGTTAGGACATTGAGACGGCTTCTCAGCGCTATTGAAGCTGAATTACAAAGGAAATAGTCGTAAATCGACCAGCATTTGGTCCCTCCCTTGAGGGCAATGTTGCAACAAAGCTGATCCCGAGTCCGGCGATCGCTACGATCAGGGTGATGGTAAGTATCATTTTAGTTTTCATATTCATGGTTTGTTAAGACCCAGCCGACGCCATAACCTTTCTTGAGATTCATCGAATCGGCCGGGTTAGTGGGTAAAAAAATTAGGATTCCATGGGGATAATGCTCCGGACTTCCACCGTTCCGCCCATTTTTAGAATGGGGCAGTCTTTAGCCAATTCTGTGGCCTCTTGCAGAGAATTGGCTTTGACGACCATGTTGCCCCCGGTGGTCTGTTGCTCGGCAATCAGCATGCCATCGGTCACGGATAGGTTTGTCTGGATGACGTTACCTTCAAAGCCTAATTGGTAGGTGCTGACGAGCTTTTCTGAGATGGCAATGTTGCCGATAAAGCTTCCCCAGGCCTCTTTCATGGCAGCCTGTTCCTCTTCTGTGGGTCGGGAGTTAGGGTTTGGAGTGAACCTGAATAGCATCATAAAATTCTGTTCCTTTTTCATTGTGTTTGTCATTAGTGTTGAACAATGACCCAAAACTGGAGGAAGCGAAAAAGGAAAAACTTTGCCTATGACAGGAAAACGCCAACTACTGAAATTTCTTTGTCATGAGTTTCCTGTAAATGCTCATATGAAGAAAAATGATGGTGGCCGGAGCAAAAGCAGGAATAAAGCAAAAGGGAAAGGTGGCCAGCACGTCCACACCCAAAGATCCGGTTTCAATGCTCCACTTCGTCAGGAGAATTGCAGTGGCTGATGTGATGAGGATATCCAGAAAACCGAAGGTATTCCACGCGAGGGCAAACTGCCTTGCATCCCTCCTACCTTCTCGTATGCGCTTCGCAATCCAAATACTACTCAAGGCGGTGATGACATCACCCAAACCCGCAATGAGTGCGAAGGGCCGCGGGAGTAACTGCAACAGCATCAGGACAATGAAAAAGCTGCCGATCAACCTGAATCGATGAAGCAAAATAAGTTCGTCGACTGGAACCGATTTCAATAATCCCTTGTAAAACCTAGTGTTGAATACAAACCCCAACAAAAACAACAGCAAGGGGAAGGTGGTGAATTGAATGATTTTTGGTGGCAGCGAAACGGCCAAAAAAGCACCATTGAAAGTAGCGATGGCTACCCCTGATAAGTAAAGGGTGTAGAACACAATGATGCCGAAGAAAATGACTTTTGATCGGCCTAGATCAACAAAACGGCTCGCAAGATTTGCGATCATGTAGATGGGAAAGCAAATGGCCACCAGAAAGAGCAGTGAAATATAGAAGGGGATCTGAGGATTCATGATGCCATTCCTTTGGCTACTTCGTTTCTGATTCTGCTGAGCGAGGTGTCCGTGATGCCCAGGTAAGTAGCCAGATGCTTGAGCGGCACGTTATTGGCCAGCAGTGGTTTCTCTTCCAATAAAATGAGATATCGATCTTTCGCATGATCGGCAATGACCGAAATCGAGTGGTTTTTCAGCTCAAAATAGTTTTGGACGAGCCGTGTCCTTCCCACTTCTCTGAAGGCCTCTATGTGAAAGAGCTTCATGAAATTGGAGAACTTGATTTTCCAACATTTACCGGCGGTAAGCGCTTGTACCGGCTCTCGTGAGGGTTTTTTCAAAAAATAGGAGTGCCAATCAATGACTATATCCTGTGAAACGAAAAACTTGGAGGTGATGTCATTGCCATCAAGGTCGATGGAATACGACCTTAAAAAACCTTCCTCTAAGAAATAGTAGAAGCTAGCCGTTTTTCCGATTTCTATCAGATAGTCGTTTTTCTTGAAATGCACTTCTTCAAACTGCTCAAGGATGAGTTCGAGCTCTTCTTTTTTGAAGCTCTTCGGGTTGAAGATCTTATGTAAGAAATGATCGCTTTCCATTGGGGACTTAAGCATAAACTCAGCTTCGTGGGGTCAATAGCCACTGCTAGTTTAGATGGGACAAAATAGTGCAATCTTCGCTAACCAGCACCTCAGAGTCCTCTGTGCACCATGAATACAAAACATTTGTTTTGACAAGAGTGACGCTGAAGAAATCTATGGTCTCCTGATTATTCGGACGAACTTTCTTCACAGTCCAAGACAGAATTCTCTAGTATTCTCTCCCTCGTCAAGCGTAATCACCCACCTAACCTCCCTCATGGGCAATGTCGTTAAGTTAAGGGAAATGGGCTATGTTGATGACATAGTAAAAGAAGCATAAATCGGGAGCCCAGTTCGTTTTTGGGCTTTTAAAAAAAACCTTAAAGAAAATAAATGACGATGGTTTTGTCTCTCGTAGCAAAACTGACGCTAATTCTTTCACTCGTAACAGGAAAATCACTTTTAAAGCACTGATTGTCAACATCATGTCCTTTTCAAAGCCTGGCATACAGGTGGAGATGGATAGGTTCTTCAAGGCAATAGCTGAGTCTCCGTCATCCTTTGAGTCTGTATCTAGAAGTGCCTTTACGCAAGCTCGTCGTAAACTGAAGGCAGAAGCCTTCATAGAGTTGGCTCGGGATCAGCTTGATTATTTTGAAAAGCATGCGCCATATAAGAATAGTTGGCACGGCAAACGCGTAGTTGCTATTGATGGGAGTCAGCTTAATCTTCCTTATTCCGAAGAGTTGGAATCTGTTTTTGGAGGAGTAAAAAATCAACATACTGATAGGCTGCTTTTGGCTCAATGCTCTGTTGCATTTGATGTTTGTAATGACCTTATTCTGGATGCGGCAATCGCTCCATATAGGACTGGGGAACAGGATATGGCGATGGACCATCTCCCTTATCTACATCCCCAATCAGATATCCTCATTTTTGATAGAGGCTATCCCTCTTATCCACTAATTCATAAGCTAATGAAAGTTGGCTTTGAGTTCTGCTTCCGACTAAGCACATCATGGACCGATGCGGCGAAGCTGGCTGAAAGTGATGGAAATGATATTGATTGGACTCTGAAACCGAATAAGAAACTAGGGCTTAAGAGAATGAAAGCCATGGGGCTGCCTGCGCAAATTGACGGGTTACGACTTGTATGTATTGAACTTTCAAACGGAGTCAAAGAGATACTAGCCACAAACCTCACGGATCGAAAGACCTTTCCCCTGGAAACATTAAAGGAGCTATACGGCATGAGGTGGGGAGTTGAGGAGGGCTTCAAGACACTCAAGCAAGTTACACAGCTGGAGTATTTCACAGGTCGTACTGAGTTAGCCATTCGACAAGATTTCCACGCTCGAGTATTTATGGTCAATATGGCTTCCATGATTGCTAGTCAAGGGATGCACGATGAGAAGCAAAATCGTGACAAGAAGAACATACATCCGTCCAAGTTGAACAAAACTCAGGTACTAGCTAAACTCAAGGACTTCATCTCCCATTTATTCTTTGACGCACGACCAATGAAATTCATCAAACAAATGCTAAAGCTGCTTCAGCAATGCTTTGATATAGTTCGCCCAAATAGAAGTTTCGTTCGAGTCGTAACAGTCCATCGACGCCATAAATTATCTCACATCAAAGGGTTCTGAATGCCTAACTTAACGACATTGCCCTCATGGGAGGGACTTACATTCGCCCCTGTTGGTGTTGTCACCAACAGGCTACTCCCCCCGCCATGACGCCATGAGTAGATAATGCCTATCTTCCTATGTCAAACAACTAAGCCTCAATTGGACAACCCTGCCATATTCACGGACTACGCCTATTTCTTCACTGCTTCAATCATAAGGAGTCAGCCTCTGCTCAAATAGGACACATTCAAAGAAATCATCACCAGCAACGTTCGTTTCCTGAAATCGGACGGACGGATGACCATCTACGCATTCGTAATCATGGCAGATCACATCCACTAAATCTGGCAAGCCAATCCAGGTAGGCACTACAGCGACGTTCAAAGGGACTTCCTCAAGTTCACCGCACAACGTTTCAAATTCATGCTTCAGGACAACGGTAAGCAGGACCAATTGAAGGCATTTGAAGTAAATGCCAAGGATCGGAAATACCAGTTTTGGAAGCGCAAACCATTGAGCATTCCGGTATATAGCCCAACAGTCTTTGCAAAACTTGAATACATCCACGATAATCCTGTCAAGGCTGGTTATTGCTCCAGTCCAGAGGAGTACCATTATTCCTCAGCTAGCTTTTATGAGTCTGGAGTAGATGACTTTGGATTTATCTCGCATCACGAGAGTTACTAAAAAATACGATTGCTCCGGGCTCAAGTCTCGAAGAGGCTGTTGGTGACAACACCAACAGCGGCCAAGCGAAAGGCTTCATCGACGAGCCGCGCCAGCAAAGCAAACAACTAGTACGGTATAACAAACTGATAAGATAACCGTTTCCATTTCACTAATTAGCTATCTTGGCACTATGGACAAAGAGATTCGAAACGAGTTAAATCAACATGCTAACATCATAGGAGAGATAAGGCTTGAGATTACTGAATTGAAAAACAATCTGATCAGGCTTTCGGATGTCGCTGAGTCCAACAAGAAAGTGATTGACCTGATGCGTCGACCTTTGTGGAAGAAATTTCTTGGTATCGAGTAGTCTTCACTCAGAGAATCAGCGTCAGTCTAGATTATTCGTTATAGTTAGCTTTAGCTCCCGGGTCAACCCCTCAAGTCGTTTTACAAGTTTTTGGCTGTTTAAAGATTATCACAAGAAAATAGACTGGTGGTTTCCAAATCTCAAATAGGCTTCAGCCCTTTGTTCAGTGGTATGTTTTCTTCCGAAGTCAATATCACCGTAAGATATGCTGGTGCTTGCCGACTTAATGAGAACTTCGGTTGGGTTGGGCAAACGTTTTGCCTTTCCAATTTTGAAACCAACAAGCCAGACATATTCCATATACTCTCTCACCTCCGAGTCCAATTTCAGTCTTTGATTTGTAGTCGTGAGCATTAACCCAATGGGCAGAAATATTGCTGAAAGTACATAGTTCCCTTGATAGGTGAGTAAGGGGCAACCCAATAAGAACCCGATGCCGAGGACTACTAATTGAATTGGAAAATAGCTGCTTACTCTTATGTCCACCACGGTACATAGAAATTAGTGCGCTCGCCTGCTACATAGAACTCTTCGGCGCAGGAAGGCTCGCATGAAACTCCTCAGCGATCCTGGTGGTGTAGTGGGCCAGCAACTCTACAACCCTTTCCTTCCTTACCGATCGCACGATGAGCCCGATATGCCAGGGCTTTTGCATGCGCCAGACAATCTCCTGGTCCTGGAATACAGTATCATCGGGGTGCTCATAACGGGATAGCGAGACTACAATACCCGCATAGTCCTCCCTCACCTGCGGAAGCTCGTACTCGGTGTTCCCAAAAGTGGCACTTTCGATCCTCGCCCATTCTGCCCACAAGTTGATGCCGCTGGCGGTCTCTACCATCTCTGCGAGGTTGGCACCTCCTACTCTCGAGGAGGTCTCTAAAAAGAAGAGCTCACCGGTCTCTCGCGAACGGATAAATTCGGTATGGGACGCGCCGAATTGCATCCCAAACGAATGCATGACCTTCTCGTTGAGCTCGATCAAGGATTGCTCCTCTGGTGTCCCCAGCTCAATGGTATGTGAGCGAAAAACACCTCCGCCGTGCGCTACCTCGAAGGGCGTGTCCAGGTACTGGCTGGCCCTCGCAAAGACTACCTCTCCTTTGTAATTCAATCCATCGACATGGTACACATCTCCAGGAGCAAACCTTTCCAGCAAGTAGCGGTGTCGGTCGTCCCCAATACCATGGATGACCTCCCACAGTTGTTCCTTCGAATGTATCTTGGTGATCCCAGTAGCAGAAGCCTCCGATCGCGGTTTGATCAACCATGGGGCGGGGATCGTATCGGCAAAGTGATTGATGTCCTCGTCATGGAAAAGCGACGTGAAGTCCGGTACGGGAATGCCCTTTTCACGGGCCTGGATCCGCATGGCCAGCTTGTCCCTGAAGAATCGAGCGGTACTGTCCCCCATCCCGGGCATGCGGAAATGCTCCCGGAGATGGGCCACATTTTCCACATCGAAATCATCTAATGCCACAAAGCGGTCAAATTGGATGAATCGGAACTTATAGGCAATCCCATTTCGCACATGTTCATCATTCCATTCATCGAGGTACAACACCTCATCAATATGGTCCCACGGCCAGGCCTCACTCTCCAGGGATTTCTTGGTGAGCAGGTAAACGTGATGTCCTTCGTTTTTGCAGGAGATCAAAAAATCCTGACCCTTGAAGAAGGTCGAAATACAAAGGAAATTGAGGGGTCGATCAGCCATCATTTGGAAGTTAATGATTTCATGAATGCCACCAGCAATCGAATACCAAATCCACTGGCACTCTTCATCTTAGCGTACTCGGAGGAGCCAAAAGCCATGCCCGCGATGTCCAAATGGGCCCATTTGGGGTGTGCTTCTGTAAAAGCTTCTAGAAACTTGGCGGCATTGATCGCTCCGGCGATGGGTTGATTGCTGAAATTGCGAAGGTCAGCGATGTCAGAATGGAGATCTTCTTCAAACTCCTTGTAAAGCGGCAAACGCCATACTCTTTCGTGGATATCTTCACCGATACGGCTGAAACCATCCGCCATCTCCTGATTTTCTGTGAACAATCCAGCAGCGGAATAGCCCAGGGTGCGGACCACACTACCGGTCAGCGTGGCCAAATCAATCAGATACTCCGGTTTGAAAGCCTCCAGTGTGTACGCTATGGCATCCGCCAGGACCAGTCGCCCTTCCGCATCCGTGTCGATGACTTCGATGGTCTTTCCGGAGTAAGAGGTGATCACATCACCGGGCCTAAAGCTCTTAGCGTCTACCGCATTCTCAGCGGCGGCCACTACGCCCACCAAATTAATCGGTAGCTTGAGCCGGGCAGCCAATTCGACTGCACCCAGGACCGCGGCAGCGCCTCCCATGTCACTTTTCATGTAGTGCATATTTTGCGAGGGCTTAATGGATATCCCTCCACTGTCAAAAGTGATGCCCTTACCAACAAGGGCCAGCGCCACGGGACTTCCTTCATCATGGATGTACTGATTGATGATCAATCGCGGTGGATGGATACTCCCCTTCCCAACGGCCACGATAGCTCCGAAGCCTCTTCTTTCCAGTTCCTCTTCCTCTAGCACTTCACACCTATACCCATAATCAGCAGCCGACTCCCTGGACCAGTCTGCTAGAAAGCTAGGCGTCTTGACATTGGATGGGGAGTCTACGAGATTTTTTACCCTGTTTATGCTCGTAGCGGTCTGTTGAGCCTCCTGGACGATGGAGGACACCTCCCGATCAGCCATGATGCCGACCGTCACCGCATTCCTCTCCTGGTCATCCGCTGTGGATTTGAGAAACCCGATCTGATAGCTGGCCAATTCCAGCCCTAGGATCGCATTCGAAATAAGGCGGTCAGACATTGCTCGTGCATCCAATTGAAGGGCTGATGACCACCTCTTGCGGGTTTGAAAAGCCAGCTTTCTAAAGGCTTCATGCCGTCTGGGTTCGTCCGAAGCGTGGCCAAGTCCGAGAAGGAATACTTGGCCGCCGTCACGCGAGTAAAGTATTTCATACTCGCCGAAGGCACCTTCAAAGGACTTGAGCTTCACACCGGTCAGATCAGCGATCCGGTCAAAGTCAACTTGATTTTGTTCGAATGCAAGGATTAGATCCTGATGGGGATCGATCGATTCAATAGTGTTGTATGTCATCTCTTCCTGAAAAAAAAAGCCATTTCATTGCCTTGGGAAATTCCCTGCGCCAGTAAGCTTCGCTGTGCGTGCCCCCCTCATCCACCGACAGTCTGAAATCAAAGTCTGAAAACTCCTGGGCCTTTGCCTGCATGATCGTAGCTAACCTCCGCAAATTGGGTAGGTGCGCTTCACTCTCCTTCCCGCCGCCGTACAAATACATACTGGTCCATGGTGTAGGTCGGTACATCTCAGCATGATTG
>JBCCXG010000039.1:0-17136 GCA_039191945.1 Bacteroidota bacterium | reverse complement strand
ATGCCCTATTTCATTAAAAAATTGGAATTGGTGCGTACCTAGCGCACCATTTTTCATTCGAGACAGTGACTTTTTTACTCCGTCACCTTGGGTTCCAATAACCCCCTCATGAAAAGATTATAGTCTTCACAAGTCAGGTAACCCTCCCCTGCAGAGTATGGGCATGTCTTGTACACCTTATCGAAGTAGCCCGCTTTGATGATCACACCACTTCCATGGCATACGGGACATATCATGTTGTCAAGGCCTCCGCAATCGTAGTCATCGTTGACTAGCGCATCTGCCATCTCTGCACTTCTCTTTCGTTGTATCTCAATGTACGCGTTCTCTGCGAGTTGCAGATAATATACCGCGGGTTCATAATAACGCCCTTGCGTACCCTTGATCTGGATGTATTTATTGAGCCAATTGATGCTTTGCTTGTACTTGCCTAGATGATAGCTGTTTTGGCCAAATAAGTAGGCCAGACTGCTAGGAAGCACCTCCTTATTGTTGATTACAAAGAGGAAAGATTCGTTGGCCTCTTCATGCTTTCCTTGTTTCATCAATGCCTCGCCCCGATCCATCGCCGTGGCGAATTGGCCTTCGGTGATTTCCTGGGCCCTGCCTAGCATCGCGGTTGACATCATCCCTACTAGCAATACAATTCTCATATGCCTTTGTGAAGTTACCTCTGCTAGCGTGGCACTTTCCCATTCGCTTCAATGGCAACGTCTTTCCAACGCTAATATGACCAATGGGTACGGAATTTCGAAATCTGTCGTTGAATTGTTAACTAAATTTGTGATATGCGGAGGAAGCATTTCTTTCTGTTACTATTTCTATCGCTCAGTTTCACGGCAGCCACGGCCCAAACTACCAGGGATGTGGCGCCTCCGAAGGCTCCTGAGGCGCAGTGGCAATCGACAAAGAAGAAAAGTGGCGGCTTTTTGGGTATTTCATTGAAGAAAAAGCCCAAAACCCATCGAGAGGTCTACGAGGCGCGGATAAAACAGGTGGCAAAGGACAACAAGAAAGAAGCGAAGATTTTGGAGAAACCCCAATATTCTGATCCGACTTACTTTGGACATAAGAAGCCTCCCAAAAAGCGTCCCGCGCACAAGATGAAGTACTGCAAAGTCTGCCAGATCCGGCATTGACTTGGACCTATCGCAATACATAGAATGGAGTAACCTATCTCCGGACATCACTGGTAAGGACGTGGACCACATGGTCTCTGAGAGCTTGGCGCAGGGCCTTTGGGGTATCTTGGTGCCACCATTTTGGGTGAAGAGGGCGTTCCGGGAGATTGCGGGCCGTGACTTGCGATTGGGTGCTGTAGCAGGTTATCCTTACGGATTCCAAATGACCGAATCCAAGCTACTGGAAGCGGAGCTAGCGATCCGAGATGGTGCGGACTATATTGATTTCGCATTTCACCATTCCTCCTTTGCTGCGGGCATGCCTTGGACCAAGATTGAATTGGCAAAGGCATCTCATCTGCTGCATAGTCAGGGAAAACTATTTCATGTACAGCTGGAGGGCCATTGGGTTCCTACTGCCCAGTGGCCGGCAGCGGCTAAGCTGGCTGTTGATACCGGAGCTGATGCAATCTCATTCCGAATGGAAGGCTTGCGTGCCGACCAAGCGCAGCAGCTGCGACAACTTATTTCGAAGAATATCGGGGTAAAGATCAGCGCTAGCAACCCAACTGAGGAGGAAATTGAGGCGTTCCTCGCGACCGGAGTAGAGGTCATCAGCGTGTCATCACTAGGCGGTTTACCTCACTGAACAGTATCCTAAGGTGATTCAAGGAAGTCCTATTTACTTTGCGGGAAAGATCTTACGATGAAAGCGGTCAGGATTGCGTGCAAGGGTAGGGTTCAAGGGGTGTTCTTTCGGGCTTCCACTCAAGCCTTTGCCAATAAACTCGATGTAGTGGGATGGGTACGCAACGAGCCTAATGGTGACGTTTTGATACATGCACAAGGAGATGACATTGCCCTCAATGCCCTAGCGGAGTGGTGCAGGCAAGGCCCTGACATGGCGCGAGTAGACGAGGTGGACGTGCAAGAGGCAGACGAGCTCCCCCTTACCAGTTTCGAGGTTCGGCGCAGCTAATCAAAAGTTGCTGATCCGTCCCGAGGCGATGGCGGAAGCGGCATTCTGAGCACATGCACGTACTACATGAATCAGCGCTGAGAATCGTGGGTCTTGGGTGAAACCTTTGCGGTACCTTGAATAGATCTGCTGCACGATGACTCCAATCTTGAAGGAACCAAAAACGTAATAGAAGACAATTTCGCTACAATCCAGCCCGGTTTTCTCTTCGTATCTGGAGACCACTTCTGCTCGCGTCAAATTACCTGGGATCCATGTCAGGTTGAATGGCTTTAGCGTATCTGTATCCCCAAATTCTCCCCAATATCCTAATGTCGTTCCCAAATCCATTAAGGGGTCGCCAATGGTGGCCATCTCCCAGTCCAGCACGGCTTGGATCGTCGATAGTTGGTAGGGATGTAAGACAAGGTTGTCGTACTTGTAGTCGTTGTGTATGAGTGAGGCCTTTTGCGTCTTCGGCATGTGGGTCCGTAGCCATACTGCCGCCTCATTCATGGACAAGATATCATCAGTGGCGGCTTTTTCATATCTTCCGATCCATCCGTCCACCTGACGCTGCACGTAACCTTCTGGCTTGCCTAACGTCGATAGGTTGTTTTCACCCAGATCAAGTTGGTGGAGTGCTGCCAGGTGATCAACGGCGGCCGTCGAGATGGATTTCATGAGCTCGGGATTGAGATCAACGCCCTTTGGGGGTTTGCTACGCAAGATGACACCCTTTACTCGTTCCATGATGTAGAACGTACCGCCCAATATCTCAGGGTCCTCCTCGTACAAAACCGGGGTTGGTACGTAGGGATAGACTGGCTGTAGCATGGAGAGCATCCTGTACTCACGACCCATGTCATGCCCCCCCTTGATGTTGGCTCCGTGCGGTGGTTTCCTCAGTACATATTCGCGATCCCCAAATTGGAGCATGTAGGTAAGGTTGGAAAACCCACTTGGGAATTGTTGAATGTTAAGCTGACCATTTGTGCCGAGCTTTTCACGCAAGTAGGACTGTAGAAGCTCCGTGTCGAGCTCTTCGCCCTTTCGCACCCCAGTGGGCTGGTCTATTGCATCAAGGCTCATTTGGGCAGACCGTAGGATTTCAGAATGGATCGCGCCAAGGACGACTTGTGCACCTCATCTGGGCCATCATAGATACGGGCTCCACGCTCATGCCGATACCACCAGGAAAGTACGAGATCATCGGTAACTCCCAGTGCGCCATGTACCTGAATCGCGCGATCCAGCACTTTCATAAGGACATCAGCGACAAAGAACTTAATCGTCGAAATCTCTTGCCTTGCTGATTTTGTCCCCTCCTTATCTAGCTTTCGAGCAGCATGAAGTACCATGTATCTGGCGGCATCAATGGATGCTCTACTCTCCGCGATCCACTGTTGAATGGTTTGCTTATGCCCCAGCTTCGTCCCCTGCCCCACGTCCCGGGTGACGGCACGTTTGCACATCATATCAAAAGCTCGCTCGCAAATGCCTATCCAACGCATGCAGTGGTGGATACGACCTGGCCCCAGCCGTTCTTGGGCGAGGATGAACCCCTGGCCAACTTCTCCGACCAGGTGATCTTTTGGTACTCGGCAGCTGTGGTAGCGGATCTCCGCGTGACTATGGTAACCACCCCCTGCTTCACCCATGATAGGGATGTTGCGCACCAGCTCGAAACCTTCGGTATCGGTAGGTACGATGATCATACTGGCTCGTTGATAAGGGGGAGCCTCAGGATCTGTTACGGCCATGACCACAGCAAAAGCCGCACCGTCAGCCGCTGTAGTGAACCACTTATGTCCATCGATGATCCAGTAATCCTCTTTTAGTGTAGCAGTCGTGGCCATCAATACTGGGTTGGATCCAGCAAACTCAGGCTCGGTCATAGAGAAGCAGCTTCTTATTTGACCTTCTACCAGCGGGGTAAGGTACTGTTCCCGAAGTGCGGAAGAGGCGTACTTTTCCAACAACTCAATGTTCCCAATATCTGGAGCCTGACTATTGACCGCGTAGTGACCAAAAGGTGTGGTTGCCAGGAGTTCACTGACTTGTGCGAAGTCCAGCATCGAGAGTCCACGTCCACCGTGGCTTGCGCTGAGGCTGGGGTTCCAAAGACCCGCATCTTTTGCCAATTGTCGCTTGCTGGCCAGGAGCGTCTCTGCGTGAGACCATGGCTGAACCAGGAGTTCCTTTTCGATTGGGATCAATTCTTCCTGCACAAAAGAGGCATAGGCAGGGTAAATGGACTTCAGAGCGTCGGAGGCAAATAGTTCGACCATGATGCTCAGATTGTGTAGCCACCGTCTGCCGTGAATACGCCGCCGGTAATAAATGAAGCTGCCGGAGAGGCGAGATAGACGGCCATCCCGGCCATATCTACGGGTTGCGCCAGGGTCTGTAGGGCTTGCTTACCCATTACGTGATCCAAAATTTGTGGATTTGAGGTCAGTGCCTCACTGAATTTCGTTTCTACAAGGCCAGGACAGATGACATTGGCGCGAATACCGTTCTTTCCCCACTCTCGTGCCATCGTTTTCGTCAGGGCGATGAGGGCACTCTTGCTTACGCTATATAGCCCAAGGCCAAAACCGGGGCTCAGCCCTTCGATACTGCTAATGTTGATTACCGACCCGTTGACAGCTTTGAGGTGATCAAACGCGTATTTTGCCAGTTCCCAGGGCCCTTTCACGTTGACACTCATGATTTTGTCAAAAGCTCCGCCGTCTGCATCCTCCAAGCTTCCAAAAATGGGATTCGTCGCGGCGTTGTTGACGAGCACATCGATCGAACCGAATTCCACGATGGTTTGATCCACCAGGGATTGGATCTGGTCTGTGCTTCCCATATGACAAGCCACACCCAAGGCTCGGATGCCTTCACTTTCGAATTCCTTGACCACTTCATCACATGCCTCTTGCTTTCTACTCGATACCACTACCGAAGCACCTTGCTGGCCTAGGGCCCTGGCAATGGCCCTACCGATACCTTTACTAGAGCCGGTGACAATGGCGGACTTTCCCGACAGGTCAAATGATGAAGCGATATTCATAGAATGGGGCTAATGTATTGGATCTAAGATATGGATTATTCTTGATACGACTGACGCCATCAGGCTAGTCCGGGGGTGGCTAGACTTTTATATCTTGCCCCTCACATGGTATCATCAAATTGTATCAAATGAAGAGCGCTGTTTTCGATAAGCTGGGACTACCCTGGGAAGTGTTGCAAATCCAAGAGAAGAGCCTACCGGAACCAGGCCCGGGGGAAGTGCGCGTTCGCGTGACAGCTTGCAATATCAATCCATCAGACATCATGTACATCCAGGGGTTGTATGGCCTCAGACCTGAGCTACCGGGAGTAGGAGGATTTGAGGCTGCAGGTGTAGTGGATAAGTTAGGTGAGGCAGTCGAATTTCCAGTCGGTACCCGTGTGATTTTTACTGGTCTGGGTGTATGGCAAGAATATTTGGTTTTACCTGCAAAGACCCTCATCCCAACCCCCGAAGGGATGTCTGATGAAGTAGCCTGTCAGGCGTTTGTCAATCCGTTTACGGCCTATGCGATGCTCCAAACGGCGGGTCTTGAGCAAGGTCAGACCTTACTATTGACAGCGGGAGGCAGTGCGTTTAGCAAGTTTGTGATCCAGCTGGCGAGTGCAAAAGGGATCAACGTAATTTGCACGGTAAGGAGGGATGATGTAGCAGATGCACTGTTGGCGCTCGGTGCTAAAGCAGTCATCAATACTGCGCGTGAAACCCTGTCCAAGAGCATTCGAGCCCTCACAGAGGGGCAGGGTGTTGATGTCGCCTTTGATGCCGTGGGTGCAGAAATAGGCGCAGAGGCGTTGGCATCACTTCGGCCAGGAGGTACACTTTGGGTATACGGCTTGTTGAGCTTGCAACCTATTCCCATGAATAGCGGAATCATGATATTCAAGGACCTTACGGTGAAGGGCTTTTGGTTAAGTACTTGGATGGCAGCGCTGTCAAAGGAAGAGCGTTTCAAAGTCGTCGGAGCTGTACTCTCAATGTTGGGCAAACAAGAGCTCAAGGTGGACGTCGAAAAGACCTATTCATTGGACGATATAGTGCAAGCAACGAAGCATGCTGACGCGCCCGGTCGGACAGGTAAAATCATCCTAAAGCTGTCCTGATTCTCCCGGTAAGTTTTCGAGAAGTTCGGCAATGCTCTTTAGCATGTACGCTCTCGAGAAGCTTCCTGATAACGTGGTAAAAACGTGGCGATTTTCGGCTAACGATGGAAAATCTTTGTTCATCTATCGTCCACCCACGCTCATCGAAAAAATGCGTTGATTCACGGAGAATGATCGTAATTTCAAATAGCCTTTAAATTAAAAAAGAACAGTAAACACCGAGACGCCTTACACGCTAACACCTCCATGACACCAAGGATTTTTACCGCACTTGTTTTCGTATTAACCCTGGCTCTTTCCGCCTGCGATACACCCTCCAAAATGGAGGAAGAAGTGAAGCTCACCATTGAGGCAAGCATCATTGCCGGCCAGCCAGTTTCTAACATTAGGGTTCTCCGGGAAGAGGGCATACAGCACACCAGCAGACAGACCCTAGTATCCGACGCCAAGGTAAAAATGTTATCGATGGGAAAAGTGTATGAATTGGACCCTATCGCAGGTCGTACCGGTTACTATCACTATCAGGGAGATGATTTGGAGATCGTCGAGGGCAGAGAATACTTCCTCTGGGTAGAGTACGGAGATGAAGTAGCCGTCACGGCTAGGATCGTCGGAGAGGCCGTTCCTGGCGCTGAAATGAATAGTGATAAGGGTCCAGAATATTATGTAGCAAAAAATTAATCACCACCAACCAGCTATTTTATGAGAAATTCACCGAAGCTCAACCATCGTTGGGCCCATCTCCACTCCAAATGGTACGAGGCGCTAGAGCACCATTATGATGTCCTATGTGCCTTTTTATCGTTTACGTTCAACTCTTTTTCCGCGGAAATCGCTCCTGGAACACAACGTAACAAAGCCTTCACATCCTTACAAAACCTAGTGACTCAATCGAGGCCGGTTGCGGTTGGTCGAGAGGAGGCGTTTCTTTCGGCGCAAGCTTATCAGGTGAAGGATTAAATCTGCGCAGTAAATAGATCAATTCGTTTGATCGGTCGCCGGGACATTTGCTAGGGAGGGTTCTCGGGTAATGTGGGTAATTTTCAAGCATTGATACCCAACCTCTCGAGAAAAATGAGCGATGATCCTGCAGTTACCCAGGACTTAAAATGGCCAGAGGTGTACAGTCTTGCGGCCTTGAACGCCGCTGTAGTGATCAGTTGGATTGCCTACCATGAGTACCAGCCTGTCCTGATAGAAAAATTCAACTTTTCGGGCCTGGTGGATTTCCTGATTGTGACCAAAGCCATTGTGCTCGTAGTCATTCCGCCGATCGCAGGTTTGGTGGCAGATCACTTCATGAGGAAAAACGGGAAGTACTTTACGATCTTCACCATAGGTATTGGCACTACAGCTATGATTTTTATGATCGTTGCTACAATCATTGGCTCCGGGCCGGTAAGCGCGATCAGACCTCTTCTCCCCGTGATGATTGTTTTGTGGTTGATAGCCATGAACGTCTTTATCAGCCCTGCCAATTCCATGATTGAGGCCTTTGCGCCTGCTCAGAAGCTTCCCATTGTAATGGGCGTCTTGTTTCTGGTCACAGAGTTAATCTACGCCGTGGAGCCGATTATCGTCGAGTTGGTGCGTTTCTTTGGGGACACCTTGACATTTATCGTCGGGGGACTATTGATTGCCGGTACCGGATTCCTTTTTCACAGAGTCTCCTCGGATGAGGTCATACAGCGGAAGCAACAGCGCTTGGCTTCTTCTGGCAAAACGTCTCAGAATTTTATTTCCTTCCTTGTCATCCTTCTGATTGGTACAATCTTGGGTACTGCGAAGGCATTTCTTGTTGAGTTTTTTCCAGGTCATGCGGAGAGCGGGGTGACCTCCGTCGGTGCCTATGGGCAATACATTTCTTTCGGATTGCTAGGCTTCTCGGCCATTCTGGGCTTTTTGTTGAGTAGGAGAGTAGTGAAGCTCAATCTGCTAAAAGTGATCGTCCAGAGCACGATCTTGATGGTTATTGGTATTCTTTTGATGGTCTTTACTACGGAAAGTGTGTTACTAATTTCTGGGGGGGTACTAACGGCGGTGGCCTTCAGTATGATCAATATCTCCGGACTACCCTATGTGATCAATCATCTATCCATCATGCATCTGACCTACGGGGTCGGTATTTTTATTGGAGCCTCGGAAATCGTCACCGGCTTGATGGAAGTCTACTTGTACTAACTATTTCATTTGTGATTTTACCTAAAAGAGAGTACTCCTTAGGGCGTAAGATCGGGCTGGTCGCTGGTCCGATCCTTTGCATATTGATCAATTTGATGCCGATCCCCTCTGCCTCGCCAGAGGTGGTGAAGGTTCTTTCGATGGCGGTCTGGATGATCTGCTGGTTTGTTACGGAAGCAACAGACCTGGCGGTTACAGCCCTTTTACCAATGTTTCTCTTGCCTCTCATGGGCATCATGCCTTTTGGCGAGGTCGCGGCAAACTATGGAAGTTCTATTATCTACCTCTTTTTTGGTGGGTTTGTGTTGGCCTTAGCGATGGAAAAAGTGAACCTGCACAAGCGCATCGCGCTGAATATCATACGATTCACGGGCACCAATGCCAACGGCGTTATACTTGGTTTCATGCTGGCCACGGCCTTGCTGAGTATGTGGATCAGCAATACGGCGACCGCACTTGTCGTCTTGCCTATTGCGATGACCATGATTCAGTTCCTGACCAGCGATGAAGCTCTTCCTGAGAAGGGCAGGCGCAACTTCGCGCTAGCCACGATGCTCAGTATCGCCTATGCTGCCAATATTGGAGGAACGGTCACCGTCATTGGTACTCCTCCTAATGTCGTGATGATTGGATACCTCGAAAGCGAATACGGGCAGCAAATGGATTTTCTCACCTGGTCGGCCCTAGGAGTTCCTTTTGCTTTGGTAATGTTAACAGCTACCTACTTCATACTGACAAGGTTCTACCCAAATAGACTTGGCAACCTCGGGATGACCCGGGAAGTTTTGGACACGGAGATCAAGAAGCTTGGAAGGCGTTCGGACAAAGAGAATATGGTCCTCCTATGCTTTGGACTTA
Organism: Bacteroidota bacterium; assembly: GCA_039191945.1. Lineage (GTDB taxonomy): Bacteria > Bacteroidota > Bacteroidia > Cytophagales > Cyclobacteriaceae > JAWPMT01. The sequence goes on along the minus strand of JBCCXG010000039.1, from coordinate 7,854 downwards.
CCGCTTTTTTGTGGGTAGCGAGGACCTACGTCAACTCCCTGACCGGATTAGGATTGTCCAACGCTCAAATTGCGATTTTTGGGGCACTGATGGTCTTCACTATCCCGACCAATTTCGGAAAGGGTGATTTCGTGCTACAGTGGAAGGATACCAGTCGATTGCAATGGGGTATACTGATTCTCTTTGGTGGTGGACTAGCGTTGGCAAAGGCCCTTTCTCAGGTGGGTATTATTGATGCAATCGGTGGCTACGTACAGGAGGAGGGGTTCACAGCAGATACCACGGTACCTTTCTTGATCTCGGTGATGTTGTTCATGACCGAGCTGATGAGCAATGTGGCGTTGGTTGCGGTCTTTGCACCGATGGTGGATGGCATTGCCCAGGGATTGAGTATGGACTTTCTGCATGTGGCGGTGCCCATCACGTTGGCGTCTAGTTGTGCGTTCATGTTGCCCATGTCCACGCCGCCCAATGCCATTGTATTTGTCAGTGGTTACATTAGGGTAGCGGAGATGGCGATCGTAGGGTTTATCCTCAATATCGTGTCAATTTCGCTGATCACCTTATTGGCTTGGACGTTGATCCCAATTTTATTCTAAGAAGGGATATCGGCCACCATAATAGTCATCGGCGCATTGTCGAAGAATGAATTGGCGTTGCCGTATAGTACATAGATTTTGGAATTCATGATGGTCATGCCATTGATGCTATTCCATCCTTCGTCATCGAGTGACGTTTCCAATCGATTGAATCTTTGAACCACAGGGTTATACACTCCGAAATAGATATCTAAGTCTTCGGACGATGGGTTAGTATCCAGTGTCTGCCCGGCAAGAAAGATGGTAGAGCGATGCACTGATGTAAACGTACGCGCCACGGGGTTTGGCAATTCGCTGCTGATCGTTTGGTTCGTATTGAGGTCGTGAATGAAGACAACATTTTCCGCGATGTCATCCGAAAACTCCCTTCTGCCGCCAAAAATGTAAAGTTTGCCGGAAATGATTTCTCCCATAGCCCAGGTCTTTGAGGTAGGTAACTGCCCAATGGGTTCGAATAGACCAGTAGCTGTGTCCCATACGTAGATCTTGTCTGAGTTGACTTCATCGATGTCTCCACCCCATACGTAGATATCCCCTTGGTAAACCGCACTTCCAAAGCGTGTGATTTGAAGCCCATGGACCACGTTGAGGGGTCTCGTCGCTAAATCAAGGGGGTAAATATTGATGAAAGACCCGCCAATGACGTAGAGCGAGTCACCAATGATGTGGAGCCGCTTCGTGATGAAGTCTTCAACATCAAAAAAGGAACTGTTTGCACCGCCGGTCGCCAGATCGTACCGAATGACACGCTCTGAACTCGATCCAGTATTGGGATTAGTTTCGCGGTGTGCGATGTACAGGGCATTTTGCTCGGGGCTGGCCAAAAAGCCAGTCGCTTGGTTAAGCGCTGTACCTTCAAAAGTCAAGATTGACTCGAATGTCAGGTCCGCATTTACCTGAGGCTCGGTGTCATCATCATCTCGGCACGAGCCCAATAAAACCAAGCTGATGGCCCATAGCATCCATTGTGGTGAAATTTTCACAAGCAAGGAGTTTTCTGGTAATACAAAAATAGCTGGAACTGCAATTACTCGCTCAGAATCGCAATAAATATGCCACAGTGATGACGTCGTCCCTCGTCAATCCATCTGGGTTTGTTGGTCTGTCAGTAATCTTGTATCCATACAGGAATTTCACGGAGGAGGTTGTATTGAGATGGTATGTGAATCCGGCTATTGCGGAGAGTGCCAGTCCGGTGGTCTTTACCACACCCCCGTTCTTACGTGTGAGGATGATGCCTTGATCTGGCGTAATGCGATAAATGGGCAGAAGTCCGACATTGAAAGAGTAATTGATGAAACGAAAGTTTCGCTCCACCCGAAGCATCAAGTCAATACCCCTCTTGAGACCGATCCCTACGTCATGGTTGAAAAGGTATTCTCTGCTCGGATAGTTGACCCATTCGCCCCAAAAAAAGGAATTTTCGTTAGCTGTGAGCGCCTGTTGGTAGCCAAAAGCGAGGAGCCATTTTTCGGTAAGCATCGATATACCTGCTATAATATCGTAGCTTCCAAGACTCGTCTGATAGTACATCGGCAGTACCAACCCGCTGTCGTTGGTCTTGTCTGATTGGTTCGTGGGTATTTTCCCACCTAACGTCACGTTGAGGTCTAGCTTTGATGTTCTCATCAGATTTCGGGTGAAGCTGAAAGAGATATCACTCATGCCTTGGGTCTCCCCAAAATTGCCGTTGACCCATTGAAAAGGCACTTTGATTTGGAATCCGAGCTTGTCCGTAAGGCCGTAGTTGATGTCAGCGGTGACAGCATAGATGATGGGAGAGACGATAGATGCTGTACCGCGATAATAGCTGATCTCAATGCTCCTTAGTTTGAAATTAACCTTGCGACTAAAAGTCTGATCGGGCTTCATGGCGCCCATTGTACAAAAACCCGCATCGCTGCAGCCTTGCCCCGAGGCTTGCAGCACTCCAAAGAGTACGAGTACCAGGGCTAGTGTCCAGCAGAGCTTCATAGTGACTGAGAGGTTACGGTGATGCGAATGACAGCGCTAACCGAAGGGTATTCAAAAGAGTCATCGCGTGGTCTGACCACCTCTGCAGGGGTGAATACACCCTCTCCAGGCTCAGCCTGACGCGGAGGCTGAAAATCCCCCAAATAGGGAGGCTCATTTTCCTCAGATCCAATATCCCAAAGATGGACTTTGCTGGTAAAGTCACCGTTGATGGGGTCACCGCTAGGTTCGAAGAGGCTGATACCTTCGTCGTTGAAAGAGTAGAACAAGTCATTGCTCTGCATGAACATGGTGGCAAAATTCAGTCGGTTGCCATATTCTGCGCGGAAGCTGAATGCTACACTGCCACCGGGCATGATATTATCAAAACTATCAAACTCGAGAATTTCCTCGCGAAAGCCAAGGTTCAACACCAGCGGACCCGAGTTGCCGTCTTCTGCCAACTGCTCCAGTCCATCACCATAGTCTGGGGAACGGTTGAAGAACATTGGGCTCCCAAAACTCTGTCGATAGAGGACGCCCGAACCCAACATCGCGGCAGGTGCTACCTCTGTTCCCGTGAGGTTTTCAATAGTTACCTGAAAATCCGCGGTCGCCTCAGGTGGTGCTTGCTCACAAAAAGTCAGAAAGGTGAGAAGTATCAAAAAAATATAGGTACTCGTTCTCACGAACATTTTTCTTTGGCCATGATAAACATAGGACATTTTACCAAATGCCTCGGGTCTCAGTACTCCATTCTTCGTGATTGGGTTTCTTTTTCCCCCTTTATTTTGAAACTTTTATAGGAATTGTCGCTAGGAAGGAAGTGGATTGGGGAACTTTCAAACCCGAATTCCATTTTTTTGTTGTAATCAAAAAATACTTCAATTACTGATATTATGAAAAAGCTATTCTTTTTGGTGCTTTTCGCGGGTTTGATTTTCACTGCCGATGCACAGTCCTTCTCAAAGATGGATGGTAGCCCTATGGATGCTGTCTACTTCCCTGGTCGCAGAGATGGTGCACCCAAGCTCAGAGTATTGTATTCTCGCCCACAGAAGAAAGACCGCGATATTTTCGGCGGCTTGCTTGCTTACGGCGATATGTGGAGAGTTGGAGCCAATGAGGCCACAGAGATTCTCTTCCTTACGGATGCCAAGATCAATGGTACGTCGGTAAAAGCTGGCAGATATACGATCTATGCGATCCCCAATGAAAGTGAGTGGGAGGTATTCTTTAGTTCTGATGTAGACAAGTGGGGTCACTACCAGTTTGATCCTTCTGCGAGCACCGTAGCTAAGATCACCGTACCGACGGCTAAGACTCCATCGACTGTGGAGGCAATGAGCATTGTCTTCGAAGCGGTAGACAATGGGGCTCACATGATCATCGGGTGGGACGACACCATGGTGCGAGTACCGATCGAGATCTAAGGAAAAGGATTTTCATTCGATTAGATAGGCTCAAGTTCGTTGACTTGGGCCTTTTTTTTGCAATTTTATTCTTGCATACAGGAGCCCAATGAACATTGCCCAGCTACAATACATCATCACCCTCAATCACTATCAGAGCTTTTCGTTGGCGGCTGAGAAGAACCATGTGACGCAGCCCACGCTTAGCACGCAAGTGAGAAAACTGGAAGAAGAATTGGGGGTGACACTTTTTGACCGGGAGAGTCATCCATTAGTACCAACTGCCGTAGGGGTCCAGGTAATAGAGCAGGCAAAGACCATTGTGGCCGAAATCAATTCCCTCCGAGAAATTGCCGAGTCACACAACAATATCATCTCTGGTAGCCTAAAGGTCGCCGTGATTCCCACGTTGGCACCTTATCTCGTCCCGTATTTTTTGGGACCTTTCTTGCGAGAGTTTCCTGAGGTCGCCCTAAAGATTACTGAGGAAAAGACAGAAAACATTGTCAGTGGCTTAAAGAATCAGGAATTTGATGCGGGTATTGCCGCTACACCTATCAATGATCCAGGGATCGACACCGAGCCAATTTTCTATGAGAAGCTGCTTTGTTACATGAACCATGACATGAGTCCTGGGTATTCTAACAAGGTCCGGGTCGAAGATATCCTGGAATCCAAGGTGTGGGTCTTGGCGGAGGGCAACTGTCTGCGCACGCAAGTCTTCAATCTGTGCAACATGGCGCAACTCTACCATCGGGACCTGGAGATGGACTACGAAAGCGGATCGATCGAGACACTGATGAAGCTGGCGGACCGTGAAGGAGGGAGCACCCTAATACCAGAATTGGCCACGCTGGACCTGGACGAGGAACGCCTGGGACAGGTGAAGTTCATCGGTGATCAAAACCCGGTCCGGGAGATCAGCCTAATGTCCCGCCCCAGAAGTCACAAAGCGAGACTCTTTGAAGTACTATCGCAAACCATCAGGGAGAACTTACCTCCTCAAATACAGGAAAACAAACAAGACTTTCTGGTGCCGATCTGATCGAAGACTTCTCAGCGCGCAGCGCTACCCGATTCAATAAGATTTCCGAAGAATATAGCGTTGAGGAATAACTTATTCGTACCGTACCAGAAGGCCCGGAAGTTAGGATTGAACGAGAAGGAGATAATTCGCCCTCTGCCATTTGCCGATACAATGACCGCGGCCTTATTCCCAATGCGTTCCAGGTTTTCCTCCGACACATAACCACTTAGTAGTGGCCGGTTGGTGAATTTTAGCGGTGTGGCATAGGGATTCTTAGGCGCCTGAAAAAGCAGATTGCTATTGACGAATACCGGCACAGACCGGTCTTCATAACCAAAACCAATCGGATGGCTGGTATCCAGATCGGTCTCGAAAATTGCCCCGCCAGTGACTTGAGCTCCGCGGTATTCTCGTAGGTCCTGATAGTCTTTTCGCCCCGTCGTATCTGTGGGGGTTCCGTTTGTGGTGAGCTGGATCAAGCTTTGTGCGGCGAGCCAACTATTCGCTCCTTTGAAAGCGATGATCCGGCCTCCTTTTTGTACCCATTTTGTGATCTCTTCCACCTTGGATGAAGAAATACGTCCGTAATTTCCATTGGCCATGATCAGCGTGTTGTACCGGTTGAGGTCCACCCGATTGAAGATGCGCATCGGTATTCGGGAGATGGGAATATCGAAGCGATTGTCCAGCAAATGCCATATTTCCCCAGCATCGTAGGAGGACACTCCATCCTCTACCAGCATGGCGATAGCTGGCTTCTCTAAGATTTCCAGCGTACGGCTTCCTAGATTGACACCTTGTGTATTTCCGGTATTCAGACTGTGGACCGGTATCGAGAGCGAGGCTCGCAGGGAATTGAGCATGGAATAGATAAGGTCTGCCCCTGTGGTTTGTATACCCAGCGGGATTACTAGTGCTCCTCTTTCGAATCTTTTGCCTTCATGGAGGATCGGCTCGGTGGCTACTTTTACTCTCACATCGGCCTCCATCAGCTGCCACAGGGCCTTAGGTGCATAGTAGTCATCCCAGGGCACTACATAGGCGTAGGTTGATTTGGCCAGTACACTTTCATCGTCAGTCGTGCTTCTTTCCGGTGATTCACTCAGCGCGAGGTCTTTCGTCGCGATGGACCCCATCTGACGTGCATCGAGGTTGTCATAGTTGAGATTGAAGGCCAGCGGGAGGGTCCAGGTGGATATATCATAAAAGAGGCTATCCTGGAAGGTAGTCATCGTCTCGAACACTGCCTTGATCATTTTCGATTGAGGTTGATCGGTGGGGACGACGAAACTACTCGCTGCCGGATAGTTGGTGTTTGAGACTGTGATGTCGTCCTCCAGCTGTTGCACGTTGATTTGTTGCCTCAAGAGCAGCTGAGCGAGTTCCCATGCTCGGTTGCTGTCGTTTTGAGAGCCGAAGACAATACCTTTTTGAGCATTACTTTGAGCTTCGGACAAGGCTTCGCGATAAAAATCCCGTTGGTAGGTCAGTAACTCCTCACGGAGCGCTACAGCGGCCTTGACCGTGGAGATGATTGTATTGAACTGATTTTTGATGGTAAATGGAAAGGTGAGGATCCCATTGTCACTCTCCTGGCTGTGGCCTCGTGAGCTGGCCTGCTCAAAAAGGATCCCAATTGCGCCTTGCACGTCTGGGAAGGTTGAACCTTTGCCGTAGAAAAAGTCGTCAAAATCTTCCTCGGAGTAGTATAGCGAACCAATACTGTCCAGGGCGGCAGCATGAAATTGTGCAATAGCAGTTGTCAGTCGCACATTCTCATCCGGGGTGTTTGGGTTTTTTCTTGAGGGTATGCCCGGTTGGAAGAAAAAGGTAGAGTTGGGTCCCATTTCATGATGGTCAGTCACAATGTTGGGTTTCCAGCGATGAAAGTGATACACGCGGTTTCGGGACTCTGGCTGTTGCGCCATGAGCCAGTCCCTATTCAGGTCAAAATTGTAGTGGTTGGTCCTTCCTCTGGGCCACATTTCGTTCTGCTCGATGTTGTTGGGGTCCGATACGAGGTTTTTGGCCCTATGGGTATTGACCCAACTGGCAAATCGGTTGACCCCATCCGGATTGAAGGCGGGATCGATAAGAATGACGGTATTGTCCAAAATGCTATTGATCAGGGGCCCTTGTGCTGCGGCATAGAAATAAGCGGCGAGGACTGCGGCGTTGCACGCGCTGGCTTCATTGCCATGAATACTGAACCCTTGCAGGACTACTGCGGGCATAGAGGAGATGTCTAAGTCACCCGATTTGGCGGGATCAGTCAATTGCACATGTTGCTGCCGAATTTCTTCTAGCCGATTGTGATGGGTGGGAGAGGTGACGATCAACCAGAATTGTTGCCTGTCTTCATGAGTCACACCAATTTCCATGAATGTGGCACGTGGCGACGCATCGGCTATGGCCTTCATGTAGTAGACCAGTTTATCATGGGTGACATGCCACTCCCCTACTTCATGTCCCATGATCTCCTCTGGCGTGGGGACTTTTGGATCGTAAGTCACTACATTGGGCAAGTAGTACGAGAGGTCAACTTGCGCCTGAGATAAGTGGGTAAATAAATACCAAGCGAGGAGGGGAAGTAGTTTTTTCATGGTTGGCGATTATAACCACCAAACCAGATCACATGTTTGCGGAGGACGTGGCTCCAACGTACGCCTGATTTGTCAATTGGACGTGAGGTCGTCCACAACCTGCTTGATTCGGTTGATCCGGGTTTTCTCCCTCTTAGCCTCTAAAATACCGACCACCCATTCCCTTCGTTGGGAGAAACTGCACCGTTCGAAGGCACGGACCAGGCTTTGCTCTGCGAGTGTTCTTCTTAAGTCTTCCGGAAGCTCCACCGACTTTGTAT
>JBCCXG010000038.1:0-17196 GCA_039191945.1 Bacteroidota bacterium | reverse complement strand
GGAATGGATTCATCAAGCATCGTAGATACTACGTCCACAAAAGGGACTGCGGCAACGATCCCATGGAAGGCGTCAGGAGCAAGGTTGGCCACTGCGCCCATCAGCAAACCACCGGCACTTCCTCCAAGTGCGTACAGCCGATCCTGCTGCGTGTACCCCTCGTCGGTCAAGAATTTGGCACAATCGATGAAGTCGTAAAAGGTGTTTTTCTTTTTGAACATCTTGCCGTCTTCGTACCATTGGCGGCCCATTTCTTGTCCACCCCGAATGTGGGCGATCGCATAGGTGAACCCGCGGTCGATCAGGCTTAGGTTCATCATGCTGAAGGAGGGGTCCGTGGAGCTCCCGTAAGAGCCGTAAGCATAGAGAAGCATCGGCGAAGGTCCCTCTTTGACCATGTCCTCTCGATAAACGAGGGAGATCGGGATTTTCGTGCCATCGCGACCCACCGCGAAGAGCCGTTCGGTTTTGTACAAGGACGGGTCGTGACCTTTGACCTCATCGCGTTTCTTCAGCTCACGACTGCGCTCTTTCATTTGATAGTCATAAATGGTTCTGGGCGTGGTCAGCGATGAGTAGGAGAATCTGAGTTTTGGAGTCTTGAACTCGGGATTGGTGCTGAGATTGAGGTCGTAGGCAGGCTCGTCAAACTCGATGTAATGTGTATCACCGGAGCGCTGGTCGATGACTCTGAGATTGGTCAGGGCATTGGATCTTTCCGCGAGTACCAGGAAGTCTTCGAATACTTCAATGTTGTCAATCAGCACGTCGGGCCGATGCGGCACGACCTCCTTCCAATTGGGTTTTGAGGTGGCCGAAACTGGGGTTTCCATCAATCGAAAATTTTGCGCTTCCCAATTCGTAAGGACGTAAAACTTATCCTGGAAGTGGTCGATGGAGTACTCGTGCGCTTGGTCCCTAGCGCTGAATTGCTGGAACTGCCCTTGGGGGTCGTTGGCGTTCAATATGTGGTAGTCGCTGACAAGTGTACTGGAGTTCCAAATGATAATGTATTCAGTGGACTTGGACTTGTACACACCAATGTAAAAGGAGGGGTCTTTTTCTTCGTAGACCACCTCATCGGTCGTGCTGCTCGTGCCAAGTTGATGTCGAACGATCTTCTCAGACAGTAGCGATACTTCATTTTTGGTCGTATAAAAGATCGTCCGATTGTCATTGGCCCAAGCCAGGCTGCCGTCGCTGTTGGGTAGTTGGTCTTCTAGTAACTCACCGGTCTCGAGGTTCTTGAACCGAACAGTGTAGATTCTCCGACTCAGCGTATCCTCATTGAATGCGAGTAGTTTATTGTCTTGGCTAACCGCAAGGCCGGTCGCGTGGTAGTAGGCCCGGTCCGCGGCCATTTCATTGACATCAAGTATGACCTGCTCGGGATTGTCCAGTGAAGCCTTTTTCCTACAGTAGATCGGATATTCCTTTCCTGTTTCGTACCGTACGTAGTACCAGTAGTCGTTTTTGAAGTACGGTACGGATTCATCATCCTGTTTCACTCGAGCCACCATTTCATCATAGAGCTCCTCCTGCAGGTTTGCCGTATTTTTTAGTTTGCCTGCAGTGTATTCGTTTTCTGCATTGAGGTAATCGACTACTTGTTGGGTCTGTGCATCAGGAGCTTCCGAAAGCTTTTGTTCATCGGTCAGTCTCATCCAGAAGTACGGATCGACCCTGCGATCCCCATGGGTGGTCAGAATGGAGTCTTTCTTTTCAGCGATAGGATAGTTGGTTGTCTGATCAGTCATAGCTTTTGTCCCTGTTTCGTTGCATGCGCCTAGCCCAATGAGGAAAGCGAGAATGAGGAGTAGTGGATACTTCATGGTAAAGGCCTTAAAGAGGGACGCCAAGTTGTCTTGATTTGGTGAATTTTCCAAACCCTAAGATTCTGTGTGTATCTGGAGGATGATAGCCTCCAAGTACAGCGAATAAATGCTTAATATTGGCGAAATCAGTGTATATGGCACAGCGAAAAGAGCAACCTCAGTGGCTTATCGAGACACAAAACAACAGCTGGAATCCGGAGCTATTGATCTCCGGGATTTCCATACTCTTCATTTTCGCTTTTGGTGATCGGCTCAATGATTTTGCGATCGGGGTCATCCAAGACTACGGGGTGAATCCTGCCTTGATCCTTCTGGCTGTCGGCTATGTGACTGTAGCTGTACAGGCACTGAAGTATGCCTTTGTTTTGCATCTGGTCATGCGCGGGGTATGGGTAGGGTTGGTGGGCCTCAACTACGCCTTCCCCGAGGGTATCAGAGTAGAAAAGCTTCCGAAAGTCAGTCGACAGCCGTTTTTTCTGCAAGACCTGAAAGATACCATCGATATTATCATGCGGGTGGAGCGTATCTGTAGTTCCATTTTCAGCATTGCGTTCATGCTCGTGGGTATTTCAGGTTGGATCCTGCTCTTTTTGGTGCCGTGTATTGTACTCAGTATCCTGGGTGTTCCATTGACCTGGCTTCTGATGGGGCTCGTTGCACTATTAGTGATCCTGTCGGCGTCGTCCTATTTATATTTCTTTTTTGACCAGCGCCTTGGCATCAAAGTTCCCTTGCTATCATCTATATTTCTTCTTGCCACAAAGTCCCAGGCCTTGCTTTTTTTTCGCGAGAGTTTGCTGACCTATCAAACCAATCTGAACAAGAAGGTTTCGACGGTATTCTTTATGGGTTTCTTTATGCTGGCCGGTTTCCAGACCGGTGGACTCATCGGGCCGGCGGTGGACTTTACGAGAGACTTAACTCCCGAAAGCGCCTTGCTACCTGGTTTGGAGATTCCACCTAGGGATCGTTCTTATCAGCGGATAGATCCGATGGTCTACTTGAGCAATTTTAAGGACTACCAAAGGGTCAGAAAGGTTGCGATCCCGGAACCGGTTGTTTACGACAATATGCTACCGCTGTACCATGTAGCCGCTCGTACGGACCGTTCTCTGGTGAAGGCTGATAGCACCAAACAGTTGGGTCACTTGGCTACCGTCCTTATTGACGGAGCGCCCTTGGAGGCCGAATGGAAGAGCACTTTTCTTCCGACCAATGACCAAGAAGTCTGGGTTGCCTACTTGGACCTTGCAGAGATGTCCAGGGGCGAGCACGTCCTCACCATCGATAAGTGGGTCTGGCACCCCTATGAGAAAAGAGGGGTGTTCTTTGAGAACTGGTCAAGCTTCTCTTTCTGGTTAGATTGACTCCCGCTTATCGCTTCAGGTCGATGCGCTGCCCACTGAGCGCTGATTGCTTGGCAGCCTCGAGGATTTCCATGACAATCATGTTGTTTGGCAGTGAGGATAGCTCATAGGCCGGATCTAAGTTGCCATCCACTATGGCTTTGAAGTAGGCAAACGGATCATTTATAGGGTACTCGACCGGATCGAGCAGGACTTTGTTTTCTTTGCTCTCCTCGCCGAGTCGCGTGTACATCGTGGGTCCATCGACCGTTCGTATGTAACCGTCCGTTCCGTAGATGGCCATATCCTTCCGGTTGTAGGTCCAGTTCCATGAGGCCTGGATGATCCCCTGTGCTTTTGGGTAGGTGACGATGATCGTGGCCTCATCGTCGACCTTAGGATAGATGTCGGGTTTGATCTGCTGAGTGACCGCCATGACGGACAGCGGACGTTCGTTCTGCATCAACCAGGTCATCAGATTGGCACCATAGCATCCAAAATCCGTGATAGCGCCACCTCCGTTTTGGATCGGATCCGTCAGCCACTCTAGGAACTCTTCGTTGACACCGATCTCTTTGGGTCCGGGATGACCATCGTGTACCACAATCTTTCGCAGATCACCCAAGGCCCCCTCCTTGACCATCGCTCCGCTTTTGTAGGTCGTAGGGTACCAGGTGGATTCGTAGTTGGTGAGTAGATGTATGTCGTGATCCTTGGCCAATTGCTCCATTTGGCGCGCATGGTCCAAACTGACAGCCAGTGGCTTCTCGACCATGACATGGATCCCTTTGGGCGCGCAGGCCTGGACCGTTTCCAGGTGGCCGATGATCGTGCCGAAGTCGGTCACAACATCGGGCTGGGTCTCGGCAATCATCTCCTCTAAGGTCGGGTAGACGAGATCCATGGATAAATTGTGTTGCTTCGTGTAGCGACGGGCCAGATCGCTATTGGGCTCCGAGATCCCGACAATCTCTATGTCGCCGAGATCGTCTCTGCCGAGTATCCAATGGACATGGGTGTGAACCAAGCCTTTCACCCCGATTCGCAGGGGCTTGGTATTGCTAGTATGCTGTGCTGCTACAGGGGTGGTTTGGACGAGCATAAGCAATAGGAGAAAGAGGACTTTTTGCATGAGGGGGAAGATAATCAATCGGCCGGGGACCGCATCGACTTCTGTCCGCTTACGGCGTCAAAGGCTTTAGGTCTTCCAGAAATTTTGAGTACTCCCTTTTTTCGATGTACCTGGTTACTTGCTGGACGAGTAGAAAAACGAGCGCCGCACAGGCGGCCAGGGGTAGGATACGCCAATCAGGGATAAGACTCGAAGGAGTGAAGAGCCATACGTAGCCAACAAAAGTGACCAGCAAAGCGACAGTGATGCTATCTACACGTACTGACACCCGGATGGTTCGTTGGATGGCTGAGCGAATCCAAGTACCTAGTTGCGGCGATGTCAATGCTTCGAGGCGGGCGATTGATCGTGCTTCCCAACCCAGATGAAGGCCTCGAATCAAGATCACGAGACCCATCGCGCTCATCATGAGGGTGTATTGCAGGTTGGTCATGAAGCTAAACATATCGCTTCCGTCTCGCTGGTGCAGTAGAAAGCTCCCCCAGAAAATCAATTGCATGGTCGCTCCCAGTCCGATTGCTATAGAGGACTTTGATTGCATTTTGGAAATGACGCTTTGTGATAGTTCGTGGATCGTTTTCATTTGTTTTTTGTTCTATTCCATTCCTTAGTGTCGAATTCACGGAGTTTCTTACAATGTTGAGGAGGCAGAGGCGTAGGTTTGCTTTTGATGGCCCTCGCATCTTTCGATACCGCTGAGATTTTCCGACGAATGAGGCCCGTGCTGTCGCGCATGGACAAAACCAAAGATCAACTCTTGGCCCGGTTTCGTCCGGTGATGGCGATTTTCTTCTGCTATGGGGCCATTTGCTTTATGGTGCCTTATACGAATCTGGTCTCTGCTGGCAACAGAGGTGGTCTTTTTTACTTCTTACTGATTTCCGGTGGGTTGGCCTTTAGCGTAGTGCTACTCCTTTATTATAGGCAAAGCCTTGAGCTCAATATCGGCTTGCGACGGCAGTTTGTACAGGGCATGACCATCGCTTTTGGTCCGGGTGTCACGTATCAAGCCAAAGCGGATGAAATGCAATTTCCTCAAGACATCAATACCTTTTTGGGGGCTTTTCACGGCTATCAGGTGCGCAATCTGGTCATTGGGAAATTTCCGCTGGGCCACCTGTCTACTTATGATTTCAAGGCATTTCGAAAGCCGGAAGACTTTTTTCGCTCCACAGAGACGGTATTTGATGGGCGCTTTTATATGTATGAGTTCCCTTTGAGGACCCCGTCCTTTTGGTTGGTGCCAAAGACACTGGGCCCGTTACAACTGCCGGAGGCCAATGAGCCAGGATTGGTGCGGGAGCTAACCCGCAGGTATGCCATATTCCCACCAGAGGCGGAGCAGTTTGAAATACTCAGGGATCCGGAAGTCAACGAGGTCATCAACCGGATGTCGGAGGAAGTGAAGAAGGATGGTCTGACTAAACATGATCTGGCTTTGCGCTTCAGCGAAAATCAAATGATCATGGCCTTGCAGGAGAATCGTTCTTTCCTCGAAACCTTTAACTGGCAACCGATGGATCGGGAGGACTACGTGACCCTACAGCTAAGACCAATGAACCTGGCAGCTGAACTCATCGCGCTGCTGCTAAGCAAATACAGAAGAGAAGGAGAATCATGAAGCAGTATATAGATAAACTGGCGCTACTGGTCAGTGACTACCAGGAAGCCATCGACTACTATTGCGAGATCCTGCAATTTGAGTTGATCGAAAATACCTCTATGGGTGAGGGTAAGCGCTGGGTCGTGGTGCGACCACCCGGTGGTATGGGTCCCGCCCTGCTCCTTGCCAAAGCCAAAAACGAAGAACAGGCCTCGGCGGTAGGGAATCAAACTGGGGGTCGAGTGTTTCTTTTTTTGCATACGGATGATTTTTGGAGGGACTATCGCCGGATGCAGATCGCCGGAGTGGACTTCACCGAAGAGCCGCGGGAAGAAGAATACGGAACCGTCATCGTCTTCAGAGACTTGTATGGCAATAAGTGGGATTTGATAGAGCGTAAGGACTAACATCGAAGGCGGCAATTCCTTTTTTTGGACGGTTGACCACTTCCCGCGCTAGAAACCAAAAAAGGCCAGGAGGCCAAACTGAAGAACGCCGTGGCTATGGGCGGACAGCGGGAGGCAGGTCTGAGGTGGCCGCGAGGAGGCTTACCGTGAAGCAGGGTGGTATAGATCGGCCGCTAGGGCAGTTTTGGGTTTTCATGGCTTCACGGTGAGTGCGGTGGATGGGCCTGAAGTAGCGCAACAAGAGTGGGCGATAGCTAGTGGATTCGGCGTTACTTCAGGACCGGGGCAAGCCCGTGCGATCCTTCTTCTCACCCAAAGAAAAATACGATTCACCATCAGCTGAGGAGCTCAAGTAGGGGGGTGTACCTGGGGCACCGGAGGGCGACGCTCAAAGAAACCTCGGGCTCACATTGACATCCTTCGTGCCCGGCGTGTATTGATAAAATCCTTCGCCAGACTTTGCTCCAAGGTAGCCGGCCGTGACCATGTTCACTAATAATGGGCAGGGGGCGTACTTAGGATTGCCTAATCCGCCGTGCAATACGCGCATGATCGATAGGCAAACATCCAAGCCAATGAAATCTGCCAGCTGCAAGGGCCCCATGGGATGGGCCATGCCGAGCTTCATGACGGTATCAATCTCTTCTACGCCCGCCACGCCTTCGAAAAGCGTAATAATCGCTTCATTGATCATAGGCATCAGGATGCGATTGGCCACAAAACCCGGATAATCGTTGACCTCGACGGGCACCTTGTCCAGGGCGGCACTTTCTGTCATGATCAGCTTTGTGGTCTCGTCGGAGGTCGCATAGCCGCGGATGACCTCGATGAGTTTCATGATCGGGACGGGATTCATGAAGTGCATACCGATGACTTTATCGGGCCGTCGGGTCGCTGCGCCAATCTGCGTAATGGAGATGGAAGAGGTGTTGGAAGCGAGGATACACTCTGCCGGGGCATGGGCATCGAGGGTCTCAAAAATCTTGATCTTGGTGTCGAAATTCTCCGTAGCAGCCTCGACGACCAATTGTCGATCCCCTACAGCCATGAGGTCGGTGCTCGTAGTGATCCGGGAGAGTGTAGAAGCTTTTTCTTCTGGCGTGATGAGTTCTTTTTTGATTTGCCGATCGAGGTTCTTGCTGATGGTGCCGATTGCTTTCTCGAGCGCCGCCTCTGAAATGTCTATGAGGGTCACCTCTTTGCTGTGCTGCGCAAATACATGGGCGATGCCATTGCCCATGGTGCCAGAGCCAACCACAGCTACTTTTTCAATTGCCATCTTTGCATTCAGGTTTTTGAGTTCAATTGCAAGATTACATAATCCACGGCGGGAACGATGAAACGAAGTTCCGTTTGTTCCTCATAGCGGACCGTTGATTGTCTTGCAAATGTGATGGAGTGTTCCTGTTCTTTCGCGATAACGATCGGCGTGGTCATTCCCATCTTCTGCCAGGCGTCCTCAGGTATTTTCAGTTGTACTTCCTCATCAGCTTCTCTTAAGTTGACGGCGATCAGCAGCACCTCCTTTTCGGAGTGCCGAAGGAAAGTAAATATGCGATCGGAGTAGCCGTGGTACTGATGGTTGCGGTTGAAGTAGTGGAGATCGAAGAATCCACCTTGTCTGATGGCGGGTCGGTCATTGGTCGCCCGAAGTATCTCTATGTACTTTTGGCGAAGTTGGGCTTGGGCCGGAGGGAGCATCTTCCCGTCAAACGCCCCCTGGTTGAGCCATTTTTGATGCTCTGGCACACCCCAATAGTCAAAAATCGTGGTCCGACCGTCGTCACTACTAAAGCCCGAATCGCCCAGCGCGGGCTCGCCTACTTCCTGGCCGAAGTAGATCATGATCGGGCCTCGGTGCATAAACGCGGATAGGGCCATCATTGGGATACCTTTACGCATGTCACCGGCAAAGAATCGCGAGGCGATGCGTTGCTCGTCGTGATTTTCCAGAAATCGCAACATGTGGTCTCCGATGCCTTCCTGACTTTGCCATACCTGGGGGATCTGATCTGTCGATGACCGGTCTTGAATGATGCCCTTGAGGGTATCGTACAGTTCTACCTTGTCGTAGAGATAGTCGAATCCTCCGAGGAAGATATAGTTGCGGTAGTTACCCGGATTGTAGATCTCAGCGGTAAACGTGACCGCAGGATATTGACGCTTTACCTCTCGGATGACCCATTTCCAAAACTCGACGGGTACCATCTCTGCCATGTCGCAGCGGAAGCCGTCGACCCCTTTTGCCGCCCAAAAAAGGAGAATGTCGCGCATTTTGATCCAGGTATCCGGAATCGGATCAAAGTGCTTCGTACCCCCATTGAGATAATCGATGCCATAGTTGAGTTTGATGGTCTCAAACCAATCGTCAACACTTGGGTGAGCGGAGAATACATCGTTTCCCGTAACCTTGGCCGGTGACTCCGCAAAGTGGCCGTCCTTCGTCGGGAAGGCATGAGGACCCAGAGAATCGTAATCTTTGGGCACTTGAAAGTCTTCGCCGGGTACATAGTAAAAGTTGTTTTGGGGGTGAAAAGAAAGATTGCGATCGTCCTCTTCACCGAAGTCCATGGTGCCGTGAGGCTTGGCATCGGACGCATATTCGCGGGCTACATGGTTGGGAACGAAATCGAGGAGGACCTGTAATCCTGCTTGATGGCTTCTATGAATCAAGGCTTCGAACTCTTCCATCCGGTTTGGAACCGAATCCGCAAGGTCTGGATTGACATCATAGTAGTCTTTGATCGCATAGGGAGAGCCGGCGCGGCCTTTGACAACATCTGCATCGTTGAGTGGAATTCCAAAATCAGTGAAGTCTGTTAGCAATGCATGCTCTATCACCCCCGTATACCAGATGTGCGTAAACCCCATATTGCGTATTTCCCGGAGGGACTTTTCGGAGAAGTCGTTGAACTTCCCCACGCCATTTTGCTCCCTCGTTCCCCATGGCGCATTGGTCGCCTTGAGGTTGCCAAACAACCTGGTCATGACTTGATAGAGGACCATTCTTTGTTGGGAGTACACGCTGTTCTTATGAGGGTGTGAAGTGGGAGAAAAGGCCTTTTTAGCTACTCATGGACAAAAAAAAGCCCTACCGAGAATCGGAAGGGCTAGGTAGTTAAGTAAGTTTATTCATTGGGGGTTTCGCATTCGCGTTGGGCAAATGTAATCCCAAAATCCTAAGCGTTTGTATTAATATTATTCAAATCTTCGAAAGCTTTTTTCAAACGGGCGACGAAGCTTTTCTCACCTTCGCGCAACCACTTTCTTGGGTCGTAGTACTTCTTGTTGGGCACGTCTGCACCATCTGGATTCCCAATTTGAGCCTGTAGATAGCCTTCATGGGCCTTGTAGTAGTTCATGACACCCTCCCAGGTGGCCCACTGCATGTCCGTATCAATATTCATTTTGATCGCCCCGTAAGAGATTGCTTCTCGGATTTCTTCAGTGGTGGATCCGCTACCTCCGTGGAAGACAAAATTGACCGGGTTGTGGCCAGTACCGAACTTTTTCTGGATGTAGTCCTGGGAGTTCTTGAGGATAACAGGCTCCAGCTTTACATTACCTGGCTTGTACACCCCATGTACGTTGCCAAAGGCGGCAGCTACGGTGAAATTGTCACCGATTTTGCTCAGATGTTCGTACGAGTAAGACACCTCCTCTGGCTGGGTGTAAAGTTTGGAACTGTCGACTCCCGTGTTGTCCACGCCATCTTCTTCTCCTCCGGTTACTCCCAGTTCGATCTCCAAGGTGATGCCTATCTTGTGCATGCGCTCAAAGTATTTTGCCGAGATCTCGATGTTTTCCTCGAGTGGCTCTTCAGAGAGATCGAGCATGTGCGAGCTAAAGAGCGCCTGACCAGTCTGTTCGAAATGCTTTTCATTCGCCTCAACCATGCCGTCCATCCAAGGCAAAAGTTTCTTCGCACAGTGGTCCGTGTGCAAGATCACAGTCACTCCATACATCTCCGCCAACTCATGCACGGTCTTGGCGCAAACAACTGATCCTGCAACCGCTGCCGCTTGATTGTCGTTGGATAGCCCCTTGCCTGCAATGAATGAGGCCCCTCCGTTGGATGCCTGGACAATTACCGGGGAGTTCACTTCCTTGGCAGTTTCCAGTACAGCATTGATGGAGTTGGTACCTACGACGTTTACAGCGGGTAGTGCAAAGTTTTGCTCGTTGGCGTGGTTCAGTAGGTCGGTTACTTCCTGTCCCGCAAGTACTCCTGGTCTGAATTTCATAGTGAGGGAATTAGTCAGTTATTTCAATTATTTGCGGCAAATATAAGCGCTAAGTGTCGATCAATTTCCACCGCTCAAATATTGGGAGTTGGCCTGGTATTATTGCAAATTTCCTAATTTTCACCACTGTTTGAATCCTCATTTTATGGGTCATTTATACGAATCTGTCAAGGAAGTAAAAACAATCGTTTGTACAGATAATTCGGTATCCGGCGAGTTGAGTAATTGCCGGTTTCGGGTGACCGCCTATCGTCCCGACATCTTCCGGGTACAGGTCACGAGGGAGAAAGAATTCAATGATTTTTCTTATGCGGTCGTAGCGGCCCCAGAGGCCGGTTCCGCAAGGGTAGAAGAGCGCCAAGAGCAAGTAGACCTCCGGACGGATCGGGCACAATTGATTGTGAAGACGGAGCCTTTGCGTTTTGACCTGTTGACGCTTGATGGACAGGAGCTGGTCGTGGATGATCCGGGCCTGGGCACGGCTTTCGATGGAGATCATGCCTCGGTCTACAAGAAACTTCAGGATGGCGAGCGCTTCCTGGGCTTGGGAGAAAAAGGTAGGGACCTAGATAAGCGTCGGGAGGGCTTTACCAACTGGAACACGGATGCGTTTGGCTACGGGCCCAGCACAGATCCGCTGTACAGCACGATTCCCTTTTACATCGGAGTGCATCACGATCGCGTCTACGGTCTGTTTTTGGACAATTCTTACAAGTCGCACTTCAATTTCGGGGCATCCAATCACCGCTTTGCCTCGATGACGGTGGAGGGCGGTGATATCAACTATTATCTCTTTGCTGGGGAGACTGTCGCGGAGCTTGTCGAGGCTTACACTTGGCTCACGGGACGCATGGAGCTTCCTCCCAAGTGGGGACTGGGGTATCAGCAATGCAGATACAGCTACTACCCGGACGATGAGTTGAGGACAGTTGCCAAGACCTTTAGAGACAAGCAAATCCCCTGCGATGTCATTTATCATGACATCCACTACATGAAGGATTATAAGCTTTTCACCTGGGATGAGGACCGGTTTCCCGATCCGCAAGGCCTCATCGATGAGGTGAAGGCACAAGGGTTTCGAGTCGCAGTGATCATCGATCCCGGGGTAAAAATTGAAGAAGGATACCCCACCTATCATGACGGACTCAAAGAAGACGTCTTTGTCAAATTTTCTGATGGGGAGCCTTACTCCGCAGACGTATGGCCGGGAACCTGTCACTTTCCGGATTTTACGGCGGAGCGCGTCCGGCAGTGGTGGGGGCCAAAGTTCGAGGACCTTGTGACCCAAGGAGTGGATGGCTTTTGGAATGATATGAACGAGATCGCTTCCTGGGGCAATTTTATGCCCAATAATTTGGAATTTGACTACGACGGCCACAAGACCAATTCCAGGCAGGCGCGCAATGTATACGGCACACAAATGGCACGTGCTACGAAGGAGGGTGTGGAGAAGCTACGGCCCAATCGCAGGTCCTTTACCATTACAAGGGCTGCCTATGCTGGTTACCAACGCTATGGCATCCTATGGACCGGAGACAATGTATCATCAGATGAGTCAATGATGCTGGGTGCGCGCATGGTGGCGAGCCTGGGCTTAGGTGGTATTGCCTTTTGCGGCAACGATGTCGGTGGATTTGCCGGTCGCACGGAAGTAGCCCTATTTGCCCGCTGGCTATCTATCGCAGTATTTCAGCCCTTTCTCCGGACGCACACCTTTGTGAATACCGCGGATGCTGAGCCCTGGTCGTTTGGGGAAGAGGTCGAAGAAATATCACGCAACTATATCAACCTGCGGTATCGCTTGATGCCGTACTTGTACAGCTGTTTCCATGAAGCAGCCCAGACGGGCATGCCAGTGACCCGATCCCTGGCACTGTCCTACACCTTCGAGGAATTGATCTATGACGGTCGTTTCCAAAACCAGTTCACCTTCGGCGAGAGCATCCTGGTGGCGCCGGTCGAGAGCTTCAAAGACATGACAAAGGTCTATCTGCCGAAAGGCCAGTGGTATGACCTGCACAGTGGTGAAAAATACGAGGGGGAGCAAATCATTTTCGTGGATTGCCCGATCGGCCGGCTTCCGATTTTTGTGAAAGCCGGTGCTATGCTTCCGATGCAGTCGGTTGTGCAGAGTACTGCTGAAGCGCACGATGGCTGCCTCACTTTGCATTTGTATCAAGGGCAGCAGGGTGCTGTTTTTAACCTGTATGAGGATGACGGCGTCTCGCTTGATCACACGCAGGGCGTCCATTGCGCCAGGGACATTCATTTCGATGGTAGAAGTCAATTGAGTGTGGCCGCTACTGTCGGTGATTTCCCAAGTACTTACAAAGCACTAGAACTGGTTTTTCATGGATTTGATGCGATCGAAGCAGTTTCGCTCGAGGAAGCATCGATGGCGGTCCAAAACCAGGATGATTTTAGCTACTTTGAGCCTATTTCGCACTTTGACGCCTATGCGCCAGAGGGAGGATTAGAGACTTACCCTGTGCAGCGTGCACGTTTTAAATTAAGTTCGAGTCCGATGGAGATCACGTGGTAGATCTCCATGCAATGAATCAAATCAAACAGTGAAGATTAAATTCCAAATCGACTACCGCACCCATTGGGGGCAAGGATTGTATGTTTCTGGATCTTGCCCCGAACTAGGGGGTAGTGATGAAGGACGAGCCGTGGCGATGCAAGCCGGTCCCGGTGAGCAATGGGAAGCGGAAATAGAGGTGAAAGCATCTTCTTTCACCTATCAGTATTTTCTGAAAGATGAGCAGGGAAGTGTGTTTTGGGAGTCGGGAGCTCCTCGACATTTTGGAGGGATGGATACCTATGGATTCGTCAGACTCAAAGACTTCTGGCGTTCAGGGCGCCATCTAGACAATGCACTGTACACCTCACCTTTCCAAAAAGCATTCTTCCATCGATCACCCGGAAAAAAGGACCCAGCAAAGCCCGTAGAGGGACCGTCAGTACGCCTGCAACTGCGTGCACCACGCATTGGGCCCGACTATGTATTTGCCGTATCTGGCGGGACGGACGGATTGGGCAACTGGGAGGAGGACAGGGTCTTGCTGATGAATGATCAGGACTATCCGGTATGGCAGGTGGATGTCCCGTTGGCCAAAGATCAGGCTCCTTTTGAGTACAAATTTGTCATTTACAGTCTCAAGCAAAAGAAGGTAGTGACCTGGGAGGCTCGGGACAATAGGTATTTCCCGGCTTTTGATATTTCCAGCGATAGGAGCCTTTGTATTACCGAGGAGTACTTCGAATATCCGGTGGGCAGCTGGAAAGCGGCGGGAGTCGCTATTCCTGTGTTTTCCTTGCGTTCGGCGCAAGGGGCAGGTGTGGGTGAGTTTTTGGACATCAATCAATTGACCGATTGGGCGGTCAAAGTGGGGATGAAGATCATTCAGGTCTTACCGGTCAATGATACGGTGGCCACCCATACCTGGGTCGATTCTTATCCCTATGCGGCTAGTTCCGTCAATGCCCTTCATCCCATCTATGCCAATCTGGGAGCTATCGGTGCTTTGAAGGACAAGAAAGCCTGGCAAAGGATCCAGAAAGAGGCGGAGGCGTTGAATGGTCTCGAGCAGGTGGACTACGAGAAAGTGATGAAGCTGAAAAGTGAATTCTTCAGCTTGAGCTACCAGGAAAACAAGGCTAGTTTCCTCAAGAAAAAGGAATTTAAACAGTTTTTCAAGGCCAATGCTTCCTGGCTGCCGGCTTACGCTGCTTTCTCCTACTTGCGTGACAAACATGGCACCGTGGATTTTTCCCAATGGGGACCCTATGCTACTATGGACGCCAAGAAGTTGGCGAAGCTTTGTACGGAGGACAGTGGCTTCTATGATGATATCACGGTACACTACTACATACAATATCACCTCGACAAGCAGTTGAAGACGGCTTCCGAGTATGCGAGAGAACAAGGGGTGGTACTGAAGGGGGATATTCCCATCGGAATCTATCGATACTCGGTGGACGCATGGCTGGAGCCAGAGCTGTACAACATGGCTTGCCAAGCTGGCGCACCTCCCGATGATTTTTCAATTTCCGGACAGAATTGGGGGTTCCCAACCTACAATTGGAATGCGATGGCGGAGGACGGATTTGGCTGGTGGAAACAGCGTCTTGTAAAAATGTCAGAGTACTTCGACGTCTTCAGGATTGATCATATCCTTGGTTTTTTTCGAATCTGGGAGATCCCGTGGGAGCACGTTGAGGGCATCATGGGCCGGTTCAACCCCGCACTACCTGTCCATGTAGGAGAGTTTGGTCACTGGGGCATTGCATTTGACAGATCACGGCTGACTGAACCCTATATCAGGTCGCATATGGTGCACGAGATATTTGGGTCGCACGCACACAAAGTTTTTGAGGAATTTCTCGATGAGTATCAACCGGGAAGCTATCGGATGAAGGCCGCGTTTGACACTCAGCGCAAAGTCAAGGCTTATATTGATCAGGAGATCTTGGGCAATCCTACAGGTGCGGACTTCCTCAACTGGCTTCGCAACAACCTGTATCGCTTGCTGGCGGAAGTGCTCTTTTTGGAGGCACCCCTGAGCAACGGGGAAGCGTGGAATCCTAGAATTGCTCTACACAGTACCTATTCCTACCGGGAGCTCGATCCGTATACCCAGCAACGAATCGACGAGCTTTACATTCATTTCTTTTATCGGCGCCACAATGATTTTTGGCGGGACAGTGCGATGTCCAAGCTTCCGGCGCTGCAGGAGGCAACAGATATGTTGATCTGTGGAGAGGATTTGGGCATGGTGCCCCAGAGCGTGCCGGGCGTCATGGACGAGTTAGGTATCCTGTCGCTGGCCATCCAGCGCATGCCCAATGATGACCGAGAGTTTATCCATCCTGCTGACACACCCTACATGAGCGTTTGCAGTACGGGTAGTCATGATATGTCCACGCTAAGGGAGTGGTGGCAAGAAGATTCCGACCGCACACAGCGATTTTACAATCAGATTCTGGGTCATTGGGGAGGGGCACCGTACTACTGCGAGCCGTGGGTGGCGAAGGATGTGGTCAATCAGCACCTGCACTCTCCCAGCATGCTCGCTATCTTCCCTATTCAGGACTTGGTGGCGATGGACGGTAGGCTGCGCAGCGACTCACCGGAAGCTGAGCGCATCAATGTACCAGCAATAACTCAACACTATTGGAGGTATCGATTTCATCTCTCTCTGGAAGAGCTTTTGCAGGAAGAAGACTTTAATAGCATGCTGCGGCAGATGGTAGATCAAGGCGGACGTAGGGCAGATTATTAGAAGAGCTCTGCGATCTGAAGTTGCAGGTAGTCGAGGAAGTACTCCGTGGACCGCTCTGTCAGTCGATCATATGCGCCAAACCGCTCTTGCGAGGTCTTGCCGTTTCGGATATTGACGAAAGGGTAGGGGAAGTCTGATCCGAGAGAGTATTTGGCCAGAACAATGCCCTGCTCTCCTTCCGGGGCAGTGGGATTGATTCCGTGCAGGATGAGATCCAGGCTGTAGTAGCTAATCGTTTGCGTTTGGTAGAGCGTGGAAAACTGCACGGTGAGCAGCGCATCCAGCCCGAGTGATTGAGCCAGTGCCGCCATTTCATCCGCTACGAATCCATTGGTTCCCTCTTCAATCCAGGTATAGAGAAAAGGCTGCTCATTGCCCGAGGGTTGCAGTTTCCATTCCTTCATTTGGTCGAGAAAAGGGTGGTCGAGCCCGTTGATGTTGGTGATGGCCGAAGCAAAGGCGTCGTGCTTGTCGTCGGCATCCAGAAAGTCTGAGGGTAGCAGAATTTCGTAAGGAGACCCGTCGAATGCCCGTTGTAGACCCTTCAGGGCCTTAGCTCCGATATTGTGATAAAAGTAGTTTTGCTGTCCTTCGAAGGAATAGATGTAGGTAAGGTGTGCCTTTCTTCGTTGGTAGTTCCTCTCATAAATGTACATGGAGGCCAGACCAATCTTCTGAGGCGTGAGACTTGCTTTCGTGATGGCCTCGTTGTCCACCTGGGATTGAAGCAGCTCTAAATCAGAGGCGACGTAGACACCATCGAAGAAGTTGCGGTCGGACTTTCCTACAAACTGTGCAAAGTCTTGAGAAAACGATTGGATGGAGGAGCTGGCAGAAAGGAGAATGAGACAAAAAAGGCGTTGAGCGGTCATTAGTAATCTATTTCACGCTTAATATTCGGTATTTCTTTGCTCAATTGCTAGCGATCAGTTCAAATGAGACACAATGGCCTGAGCCATGATCTTGTAACCATCCTGGTTCATGTGGAGACCGTCCTCGATGAAGAGGTCCTCCTTGACGTCACCAAATTCGTCGATCATTTCATCCCAGAGATTGATGAAAGTGATGTCTCGCTCTGGACATAGATAAGAAAGCAAATAGTTCAGCTCCTCGTATTTTGGCCTCAAAGCGAGACGCGCTGGACTGGGCTTAGGAGAGATGAGGTAGATGGGCGTGTCGGGCAGTTGGCGACGGATGACATGAAATAATGTCTTCATATCTGCCAGGACAATGTCAACGGATTTGCCCTCGGCAAGATCGTTGTCTCCCTCGTAGATAAAAATCTTGGAGGGCTTATGAGAGAGTACGAGTTCGTTGGCAAAGTAGATGAGGTCGCTGGTCTGC
>JBCCXG010000037.1:0-17230 GCA_039191945.1 Bacteroidota bacterium | reverse complement strand
TGGTAAATGGCATGTGAGCCTGATATTCGCTCACCCTGATGAGGCCAACACATTGGTCATCAGAAAAGCAAGTGCACATCCAACCTTTGAAAGCGCTCGATTTAATGCCCGTATTCTCAGTAATCGCACCTTGAGTGATCCTCGACGAACCCTCGCGACCAGAGGCCCAATTCATCACAACTAAGGGTACTACCCCCTAAAGATTTTGGAGCTTTAAAGCCACCGACAACCGAAGGTTTAAATCTCCAGCTATGCGCTAATGCTTGCGGCTGTGACGCCCAGACTTTGGATGGCCGTATTGATTGCTGGATTCAAAGTCCCTTCTGATGAGGCCTTCGCAGCAATAGCTTGGTTAATCTGGGCGCCGAATATGGTTTTTGGTGAGGAGGTGATAAGCAATAGGATGGATCAAACAATTGACGCTGGGGATTATTTTTAAGGAATGAAAAGATGTCAATTCTCATTGCTGGCTTCGTTCCTCCTTGTACTTACCAGTTCCTCAGCGCAAACGAAGCTGGATGATCAATTGCCAATTCGCGGTTTTTGCATTGCAGCACCTTCTTCAGAGGGACTTCAGCGATTTATCACCTTTATTGATCAGGAACTGGCGCCTCAGGGCATCAATACCCTGATCTTACGGGTCGATTACCGTTATCAATACAAAAGCCACCCGGAATTGGTCGGGGGCAATGCCCTGACCGAGGCAGAGGTGAAGCAGTTGGTCGCCAAGTGCCGTGAACATAGCATCAAGATCATTCCTCAGTTCAATCTATTGGGTCACCAATCATGGCACTCAGAGCTAGGCCTGTTGCTCAAAGAGTATCCGGAATTCGACGAAACGCCCCACATTGACCTGCCTGCTGAGGGCGAGTATCAATGGCCCAATGAAGACGGACTCTATTGTAAGAGTTATTGTCCATTGCATCCCGAGGTACATGACGTGGTTTTTGCCTTGGTCGACGAATTGCTGGAGGTCTTCGAGACGGATGCCTTCCATGCGGGTCTGGACGAAGTTTTTTACATAGCCGATGATAAGTGTCCTCGATGCGGTGGCAGAGATCCTGCTGAGCTCTTTGCCGTGGAAGTCACCAAGATCAGGAATCATGTCGCCAGCCGTGGGGCTACATTGTGGATGTGGGGTGATCGGTTGATCGACGGCAAAGCAACAGGCATCGGCATGTGGGAAGCGAGCATGAATAATACGCATCGTGCCATTGACATGATTCCGAAAGACATCGTCATTTGTGACTGGCACTATGAGAGAGCAGATCCCACGGCCGTACTATTTGCATCGAAAGGTTTTTCCGTGGTAAGCTGTCCATGGAGGAAAGGCGCTGTGGCAGTCGAGCAAGTGAATCAAATGCGCTACATGAGATCGAACAGCTCCGACGCCATGAAGGATCGATTCCAAGGGGTCTTGCAAACTGTTTGGACCAGTGCTGACAACTTTCTTGACAACTACTACGCGGAAAATTTGGAACCCGACAAACTCTACGACTCAGAGTGCTATAAAGAGTTGGTCGCTGAGTGGGCCCGTATAAGCCAATAGGCCTGCCAGCCTAGAACTTTCCACCATTTACGTCATTCTCGGGTACGGGCTCTACGTTGTCCCAGTGTTCGACCACTTTGCCGTTTTCAATCCGAAATATGTCCACCTGCGCGTAGTCCTGATCGGTCTGATCGTCTTTCCAGTGGGCTTCGGATAGGGTAGCTACAAAGTTACCTTGCCCGACAAGCAAGACGATTCGCTTATAGGTCAAAGGCCGGTCCGGAGATGCGACGAGTTGTTGGAAATGCTCCAATCCATCAGGAACGTCCTTGTTGTGTTGGGTGTATTGATCCTTGGAGATGTAGCGCTCCAGGTTGTGCGGATTGCCACCCTGCATCAATGCATCTTTGATTAGGTCCCGCACCAGCGCTTTGTTTTCTTTCGTTTTATCGATGTCGGTAATCTCGGTGGGCCCGTCGACTGCCGTATGACCAGAAGGGGTAGTATCGCTATATGCCGAGATCACGTCCCAGTGTTCGATGATCTTGTCGTTTGCATCAAAGTCAAAAAAGTCGGTGGTGACCCACTCTGCCTCCCCCTTATTGATATTTTGGTACACATGGAGGAAGGTTTTGCCCTCTTCTTCATCTACAATTGATCGAATGATCTGAATGTCTCGATCAGGATTTCTTTTGATGAAAGGCTCAAAGAACTCAATAAAGCCTTCCCTGCCATCCTTCACTCCGGTACTGTGCTGTGTGTAGCGATCTCCAGTGTATTTTGCGATGGCTTCTTTGGCATGCCCATCGCGGATGCCTTCGAGATAGAGTCGAGTACAGTGGGATAGTTTGGTGCTCATGGGTAGTGTTTCAGTTGATTAAAGAGACAAAGTTGTTTCAGGTTTGAGCTAAAGTAAAGGTGGATGTGTGCCCTTGTGCTGTTAAAGTTGTACCGGTTGGAGAGAGACTCGAAATGCCGTGGGGGTGAGGCCTGTATGTTTTTTGAAAAACTTCACAAAGTTCGCGGGTTCATCAAACCCACAGGCGTAAGTGATTTGCTTCGTACTCAGAGAAGTGGATACGAGCTGCCTCTTGATTTCCAAGGTCACGAAGTCGTCAATGAAAGCTTTGGCTGTTTTTTGTTGGACTTCCTTGCAAACCTTGTTCAGCAGCCGGTAAGACAGGCCCAGCATCTCCGCGAAGGCTTTGGCGTCACGGGTCGCTGTGTAGTGGCGTTCTAGGAGCCTCTTGAAAGCCATGAAGTGCTTCAAGTACTGGCCGTTTGCCGTCGGTGGTTCGATTTTACTAGAGGCCTGGAGTTTGATCAGGAACATTGTCAGGAGCCCGCCCAGGATGTGATTTCTCACGGCTAGATCCTGGACCTTGTATTCGTTGACAAACTCTGAGGAGAATTTGTCGACCAAATCAGGAACCTTGTATCGAGCGGGTGATAAAAAGTAATTGTAAAGTATCGTGATGCGGTCTATGGCTGAGGGAGGACAATACTTGAGCAAGTACGACTCGGTGAAAATCGTCATAATGCCGTGATAAGAGCTACTGGGGTCAAAGGCATGGCTTTGTCCTTTGGAGATCACGAGGCAATCTCCCGCACGCAGCTGATGTTGCTTGAAATCTACAGTATGCAGGACCTGGCCGTCAGTGATGAGCAGTACGATGAAGAAATTGGGGCGGTGATGTTGGTAGGGATCATGATCTGTGGGCATGTTCCGCTCAAAGAGTTGATGCAAGTCAAGGACCTCGATCCCTTGCAGTTCCGAGGGCCTGTTGCGGAATTCGACTTGGGGTATTGGATTCATGTTAATCCATCAAAAAACGATACATATTTGCACAAATCAAAGAGCTACCCAATATGTACCGAACCCTCCTTTCAATTGCCTTTTTTACTGTCCTTGCATTGTTGGTCTCGTGCTCATTTTCTGAAGAACCAAGGAAGATCCCGGTGTACGCATGGTTAGGAGGGCCCGGTGACGCAACCGATGCGGAGTTGAAGACGCAGTTTGGGGGTTTAAAGTCTAAGGGTATCGATGTGCTCATGTACAATGGGGGCCAGGACCCCGCTACCTACAGCCGAGTGGGAAAGCTTGCGAAAGCTGCTGGACTGGGATTCCATACCTGGATTCCGACGATGGTCCAGGCGCCTAAGGAAGGCATTGACAGCTCTTGGTATGCCCTCAATGGTCTCGGTGAGTCTGCCTTGGATAAGCCCGCTTACGTAGACTATTATAAGTTTTTATGCCCTTGCAAGCCCGGGGTTTACAATTGGCTGGAGCGCATGTACACTGCCGTAGCCGAAGTTCCGGAAGTAGATGCCATCCATTTGGACTATATCCGTTTCCCGGATGTGATTTTGGCCCGTGGCCTTTGGGATAAGTATGGTCTGGTGATGGACCGTGAATACCCGCAGTACGACTACAGCTACAGTGAGGAATGCGTGCAGGGCTTTATGGAGAAGACCGGCATCGATATCACTGCCGTAGAGGACCCTTCGCAGGTGGAGGAGTGGAAGCAATACCGCTATGACCTGATCACTAGCATCGTTAATCGCTTGACGGAGGCCGTACACGCGAAAGGAAAGAAGATCAATGCCGCAGTATTTCCCGGACCCAATTCCGTAGCGAAGAAGATCGTACGGCAGGAGTGGAACCAATGGAACCTGGATGCCTTCTTCCCCATGAACTACAACGATTTCTACCTCGAAGGGACCGGATGGATTGGCGACGTCACGAATGAGGCGGTGGCGACACTCGATGGCAAGGCGCCGGTCATCAGCGGGTTGTTTATTTGCCCTGATCCCGCGAAGAAGCGCGAGGAGCCTGATCCTGAGAATCACGGCTTATTGCCGGAGGAGTTGGGTGAAGCCATCCGTCAGTCGATGGTCAATGGCGCTCATGGCGTGTGTCTATTCACCCCCAATCGGATGACCGATGCCCATTGGGTAGAGTTCGAGAAGGCGATTTATAAGGACTATTCAGAGTAGTTGGTCGGGTCGCACAGGCTTCCCCGCAGACCCATCGCACTCATCCCCCTCGCCCTGAAGTAGAGATATACTACACTTCTTAAAGGGCTGCAGTTATTCCTTACTATCACTTCAGGGCGAGCGCTGGTGGCAGCCATCAGCCGCGCCATCTTCCCGCATTGCATGCCTTGTCTGCCACTTCAGCTTACGGCTTTTTAGTATTGGTCGAAAATAAGCCGAATCTCCCCGGTGTCTCTCGTTTGGGTGAGTGCCAGCATGAGCAAGATTCTCGCTTTGTTGGCGGGTAGATCACCCGCGATGATCAGCGGAGAGCCGTCATTTCTTGATCCAGCGGCGATGCTTCCGTCTTTGATGCTGGAGGCAATCACTACTGGTTGTTGGTCGCTTTTTAGTTCGAATAACTTATCCATGCCGTGACTCATACGGCCACCGGCAAAGGAGCTGACGACGAGTCCATCACTCTCTCGGGCAAGAAAGAAGTCCAGAATCTGCTCGTCAAACCCCGCAAAGTCCTGAATGATATCAACCACTGGGAGCGCTTCCAGGGTGTAGACGTCGAAGGTACTTTCTGTCGTATGTTTCTTTCGCGGTGTTCGATAAAACCGAACGTCCCCTCCCTCAATGGCGCCGATGTATCCTTTTTCCGTCGGCGCAAAAGCATCGACTCGAGTGTTGTGCGTCTTCCGCAAGTCTCGGGCGGCGCTGATGTTATCATTCATGACGACCAGGACACCTTTGCCGGCCGCTTTGGGGGAAGCGGCTACTCGGGCGGCATTGAGCAGATTGGCAGGTCCGTCCGCCGAAATCATATTGGACGATCGCATGGACCCAACCAATACGACCGGTACCGCATGTCGGTGGGTGCAGTTGAGGAAAAAGGAGGTTTCTTCCATCGTATCCGTGCCATGGGTGATGACGATGCCGGTGAGATTGGGTTGCTCGGAGATGCGAGTATTGATCAGCTGCACCAATCCTAGCCAGAGTTTGGGCGTCATTTTCGAGGAGCCTACCCTTACGTACTCCTCAACCTCAATGTCGGCCACTTGGAGCAGTTCGGGCACGGCTTGCACAAGTTGAGGCCCCTCGATCAAAGGGGCATCGGTACGACTGGCGATAGTACCTCCCGTAGTGATGATGAGGAGCGATGGCTTGGTGGTGGTCTGGGCGAGAGCGCTGAAGCCGCTGATGAGTGCGAGCCAGAGTAGTTTTTTCATCGCCTCAAGATAGGGGACGCCTGCGTCTTCCGAGCAGAAGTTCCTAAGATGCTAAAGGGGCCATACCCTTTGGCAAGGGACATGGTCGATGTAACTGGCACCATTAGATCGATGGTATTGAAACGGCGGAAGAAACTTCGAGACCATCTCATTATCCGTATCGTCCAAAGAGTCAGGTACCCGTCAGGCTCTTGCCTGGCTCTCCTATCGATTGACGAAGGAAGTGATATATTAGCCGTTCCAAACCTAATTGATAGAGAGATGATTATGCCCATTTTGAGAGTGCATCATCATTGTGATTCGAGAATTATAGGCCATGAACGAACTCCTGAGCAGCAAGGCGCTTTTCGAAGAACTCGAACTTCGCGACCCTAACGACAGTTTTTCGCTGCACCCACATCACGAATCAGACCACCAGATACAATTCACCCTTGAGACCAAACCACCTCAGCCCTTCGTTCCGCAACCCACTTCCATTCACTGGAAAGTTCGCGCGCATAACGTCAAAGGTGTTTGGCGCAATACAGTGGACTTCTCCAAACGCATCGAGGCCGATTGGGAATTGCCCCATCAAGAGTCCCGGATCTCCATCGATTCGCCGATAGTTTGCCTTTTTGGTCATAAAGATGAGAACATTCTCACTTTCTGCTGCTCCAACGCGGTCAATCGGATTGACCTGGGCGCGAAGTATCGAGAGGAAGATAACTGCTTCCACTGCTACCTTCTGTTTTTCACGGAGTGCCAATATGAGATAGAAGCTTTTAGCGCACAGATCCGCTTAGATTTTACCCGGACGCATTTCTCCCATGTATTGGGCGATGTGGCGAATTGGTGGGAAGATCAGGGTTTGATACCCATGCCTGTACCGGAGATTGCCTATCGACCGCTTTACTCAACCTGGTACCAATTCCATCAGAACCTCGATCTGGATTTGATTGAAAAGGAATGCAAACTTGCTAAGGACCTGGGTTTTGACTCCCTCATCATCGACGACGGTTGGCAAACGAAGGATAGCAATCGGGGATATGACTATACGGGTGATTGGAAACCGGAACGGATCGCCGACATGCGCCAGTTTGTCCAAAGGTTGCAATCGCTGGGCATGAAAGTGGCCACTTGGTATTCCGTACCCTTTTGTGGAGTAAAATCAACGGCCTACCAACGTTTCAAGGGAAAGTTTCTAACAGAAAATCACAGATGGGCTCCGGTCTTCGATCCCCGGTATCCGGAAGTGCGAAATTATCTAGTCGATATATACAAGCGAGCCGTACTGGATTTTGGTCTGGATGGCTTGAAGCTGGACTTCATCGATGATTTCAGGTCTTACCCGGAAACGCCATTTGGTGGGCCGTCTGAACGAGATGTCGAATCGATCAGCGACGCCGTGGATCGCCCGCTCAATGAGGTTAAAACTGAGCTTTTAGAGATCAATCCCGATATTTTTATAGAGTTTCGCCAGAAGTATGTAGGTCCGGCTATTCGCCAGTACGGCAACATGTTGCGCGCGTTTGACTGTCCCGGAGATCCCACCATGAATAGGGTGCGGACGACTGACATTCGCATGCTGGCCAACAAAACCGCTGTTCACTCGGATATGGTAACCTGGCATTTTGATGAACCGGTTGAGACGGTAGCGATTCACTTGCTGAGTACTTTTTTCTCTGTCCCACAGTTGTCGATCCTCCTGACCGAAGCTCCCGACGAGCACCTCAGGTTAGTTCGGTTCTACATGGGCTATTGGAGAGATCGGGCGGAGGTTTTGCTTGAGGGAGACTTCAAGCCGTCGAGACCGCTAGGGAACTACCCCATACTTCAGTCACGAAAAGACGGGGTGGAGATTGTCGGAATCTATGATGACCAGGTGGTGCGCGTGAAGGAGCCATTTCAAGAATTGGACATTTTGAATGGAAAAGCGACCTCGGAGGTGATATTGAACCTGGAAGGCCAGTCGGGTCGGTTTCGTTTGGACATTTGCGATTGCCTAGGCCAGACGGACCATGCGACAACAACGGATTTAAATGAGGGTGTACACTGCTGGCAGGTACCTGCTGGCGGGATGCTGACACTCACTGCAACTTGAATGCGCTAATTTGAGAAATATGGGAGGTGGTATAAGTACAGTCGACTTAATAGTAATAGCGCTTTACTTCGTGGTGGTGCTGGCTATCGGTTTTATGGTAGCTCGTGGGACCAAAACCGGCGAAGATTTGTTTCTAGGCGGGCGAACCTTCGGTTGGGGCCTGGTCGGGCTTTCACTATTTGCTTCCAATATCTCGACGACAAGCATTATTGGACTATCTGGAGCAGCCTACAGCACGGGTATCGTTCAATCTGTTTATGAGTGGATGACCGGTATACCACTGGCTATTGCTGCTTTAATTTTCATCCCACTGTACCTCAAGTCCAGAGTGACCACCATTCCGGAGTTTTTGGAATTTCGCTTTGATCGTCGCTCACGCAATTTCTTTTCTGTTGTCACGATTTTCACGAGTATTATCGTGGACACTGCTGGCGGACTCTATGCAGGGGCCATTGTGCTACAGCTGTTTTTTCCTGAACTCATTCTTTGGCAAACTACCTTGGTGCTTGCACTGGTAGCTGGACTCTACACCACTTTTGGAGGACTCAAAGCGGTGGTATACACAGATGCGATTCAAGCAATCATTCTCATTGTAGGCTGTTCTGTGTTGTCTTTTATGATGTTTCGCGAGCTCAATTTTTCATGGGCAGAAGTCTTATCGAATGTGCCAGATGGGCACTTGTCGATTATTCGCCCGGCGGATGATGACTCCTTGCCCTGGCCTGGCCTCATCATGGCGGTACCCATACTGGGTTTCTGGTATTGGACCACTAATCAGTACATTATTCAGCGAGTCCTTGGTGCCAAAGATTTGAAGAACGCGCGATGGGGGGTTATCCTTGCCGGTTTTCTCAAGATTATTCCATTGTTTATCATGGTGATTCCGGGCACCATGGCCATCAGCCTCTTTCCGGATTTGACACAATCTGATCAGGTCTTTCCGACCGCGGTGATCAATATTCTTCCGGTCGGGATGATAGGTATTGTTTTGGCGGGATTGATTTCAGCGATCCTGAGTAGCGTGGATTCTACGCTCAACTCAGCTTCCACGTTGGTGGTGGTAGATTTAATCAAGACCCGCAAGCCCGACATCACCGACACTGTCATGTTGAAATATGGGCGTATCACTACCGTTTCGCTCATGATCATTGCCGCGCTCTGGGCTCCGATGATTGGTAATTTTGGTGGTATCTGGGCCTATCTGCAGCAGATGTTTTCGATCATTGTACCCCCGATTGCGGTACTCTTCCTGGTCGGCGTATTCGACAAGAAAGGCAATGGTCAAGGTGCCTTCTGGACACTCATTCTGGGTACCCTGGGCGGCGTGCTTCTTTTCGCGTTAGGCCAGCTAGGATATTGGCCTCTGCACTACGTTTACAATGTGGGAATCATGGTAGTCATTTCCAGTCTGATTTTTGTTTTTGTGAGCAGGGCCAGCGAGCCACCTGCAGAAGAGCAGCTTGCCTACACGTACAAAAAAGAGCTTTTAGATAATGAAGAGCCCATGCCTTGGTACAAAGACTATCGATACCAACTGGTGGTGCTGCTTTCGCTGATCAGTCTCTTGCTGTTTTTATTCTGGTAGGATCCTCATCTAGGGACCTGGGATATAACTCCCTGGCAGAAAACGGATGACAAAAGTCTGTCATCGGTAGGGAAGGCATTGTCCGATTGAAGGATCTCTGTGACGTGATGAGCAGAATCTTCCATCGAAGATTTTTCCCGCCACTTCGTTTGGTCTGATTGAAGCAGGAGACAGAGTTAAGCCGCTTCATGTCATCTACTTTTTGCGCGTTTGGAGACCAGATGGTCCCTTTTTGATCTATTCGAAATCTAGTTCAACATCTTGCTTGCAATTGGAAAAGCAACGTTTCGTTCCGGATTTTTCGTATTTTTAGGTATGACCGTCGAGCGAAATGATAATGAATTGGTTATTAGGATTCCCGTCGAATCTGATACCAAGAGGCTCCAGGAGATACTTGATCTCATTAGATACGCTGAACTGACAGCAAAATCCGAAGCAAGTCAAGATGACGTTGATGAGCTATCCTCCAGGATCAATAAGGATTGGTGGGATACCAATAGGGAACGTCACGATAAGTGAAGGTCGTAGTCGATACGAACATTATTTTCAGTGCTCTCCTGAATACAAGCAGTTCGATTGCTGGATTTTTGCTCACGACAACGCCTTTTGAGTTTTTCGCCCCTTCTTACTTGCAAACCGAACTTAGTAAGCATCAAGAGAAGTTGATGAAGCTCCACGGGTCCATTTCAATTGAGGAGTTCGTGGAATTGCGTTTTCTAGTTACGCGAAAGATCAACTTTATATCTGAATATCAGATTGAGCAGGAATACTGGCAAAAGGCCCATGATCTCACGGCTAAGGTAGATAATGACGATGCAGCATTTGTGGCTTTGGCTTTACAGCTTAATGCTTCACTTTGGACAGGTGACAAAAGACTCATTCACGGAATTCAGTCGAAGGGATTTACTCCCGTATTGACTACTGAGGACATGAGAGAGCTGCGAAGGGAATTGGAAGGTAGGCCATAAAGCCGAAGTCGCAGAACCGGCAAGTAGGTGCGGTGGGTTGCGAGGTCGAGGACTGCGACCGGTCTGCCTGCACGAAGCCGCTCCGGCAAAGGCAGGCACGAGGGGGGTAGTGAGATGGGTAGCGCGGTTGCAGGTGCGCCTACAAGCTCTCCAGCTCTTGGGCCAATACGAAGAGTGCCCTCGGGATATGAAAGCAACCCTTCCATTTTCCGCCTTTCAAGGGTAGGAGGACCTGCCCCTGTCGATTGAGGTAGCCGTACCACTCGAGTCCGCCACGGTGATCGTGGAAGCGCTCCCAGGTGTAGGTGTGGAGTCGCTGAAACCAACTGGCACACTTCGGGTTCTTGGTGAGTCTGTACCCCTTGATCATGGCAATGAGGGCCTCGAAGTGTACCCACCATAGCTTCTGATCCCACTCGAGCTGCTGGGGTGGATGCCCCTTGATGTCGAGGAAATAGAAAATGCCATCGTGCTGCTCATCCCAACCGAAGTCGAGGATCTTCAGCGCCATGTCCACCAGTTTTTCAATCAGTACCTGATCTCCACGACGCTCGGCAATGTCCAACAGGAACCAGCAGGCTTCCAGGCCATGACCGGGGTTGGTGAGCCTTCCGTCGAAAGAATCCGAAAGGCTACCGTCGGGTGATACATTCTCCAGGAGGACGCCTTGTTCTTCGTGCCAGAAGGATCCAAGGATGAGTTCTTCGCAGTCGGTAGTGATTTCGTTAAGCTCCTCCTCGGTCAGGATATGATCCAGCTCGAGTGCGAGGTTGCTGAGAATCATAGGCAGGGCGAAGTTCTTCAGGGGTCTAGTAGCCGTGATTGCCTTGGTGTATTTGCCTTTGGGGTTCGACCGGCGCTTGAGGATGTTTTCGTAGATACGCTTGGCCTCGTCCAAATAGATCGAGTCATTGGCAGCCCTGCCGTAGACACCCAATGCCATTGCTGCAAAGCAATCGGAGAAGATGTTGTACGGGGCGATCAAGGGTTGACCTTCCCTAGTCAGCGAGAAGTAGTAGTTGCCCTTGTCATCAGATCCGTGCTTTAGCAGGAATTCGGCGCCGGATTGTGCAATATCCAGCCACTCTTGTCTTTGGTCCAGCCGATTGTAGAGCATGGAGAAGGTCCACGCTTGTCGTGCCTGTAGCCAAACGAATTTGTCCGTGTCATAGACATGGCCATCTGCGTCGAGGCAAGTGAAGTATCCTCCGTACTCCTGATCGAGAGAATGCTTTTGCCAGAAGGGCAAGACATCTTCATACAAGGACTTCCAATATTGCGCAGCGTATTCCTTCATCGTCGTTTCACAGTTGGCGGTTGAGACATTCCAGGTAGCGATTATACAAATTTTTGGCCTGTGGGTAGCTTGAGTTGGGGCTCATGAAGTGCGAAAACTCGAAGGTGATCGCATTTTCAATGCCCACTTTTTGTGCGGTTTTGAGCTTGTGCCACATCTTTTCCCACTTGATAGGCAAAAACTTGATGGGCATATCCCTGTCAAACGATTCGCAGTTGGTCCAGCAGTCGATGCCGTACTGGTCGCTCAGTTCTTTATTGACCCGCATAAAGCTTTCCAGTTCGTCGTAGTCCACGTGTCCATCCTGAAAGGCAATGATGTCTACCACATCTTTGACATTGCTGAGTACGTGACCCCACTCTTGCCGGTGGCCTTCGAGCGTGATGGGATTCTCTTTCGTGAGATGGCTATCCTCTGCCATCACCGCCTTTTTTCCATCGATGTAGGGTGAGATAAGAATGGGCAGGTCCTGCAGGTTTTTGCAGTGCTCTCCGAGCTTGACGTACTCTTCTACGACTCCCATTTCGTTGCGATTGATCTCATGGGAAAAGTACCAACCCCCGAAAGCTTGAGAATGTCCATATCGTTCGAAGACCTCATCGATCACTCGGAGGTTGATGGCTGTTTCCGTTTCGTAGTCCTTGCCCGTCCAGTATTTCCCGGAATCGTACAACCCGAAATAGAATTTCATTCCGTGCTTCTCGCTCAGGCGGAGAAACATGGCCACCAGGTCTTCGTACGGCTCGTGGCAGCCGTGTTCCTTCATCAGGTAAGCCGACGGGTAGGTGATCCAACGTTGGTAGCCGGACCGAATCAGGATGACGGTGTCGATTCCTGCCGTTTTCATCGAAGCGAAATCGTTGTCCCATTCCTGTTCACCCCAGTTTTGGTGATTGATGTCGTGGCTGATCTCGTCTAAAAAGGTGCCGGTGATCGGTGTGATTTTTTGCATCAGGTCTCTTCTTCCAAGTTGTCCCACCAGTACTTTTTCAAAAGCCAAGAGGTGACCAGTAGCAGCCCAACCGACCACGCCAGCGGAATGTACTCCCGGATCACCAGGTACATGGGGATGATCACCATCGACATCTGCCAGACAATCCCGACAACGACATTGAAGGCGTCGCGCTTAAAGTGTGGGTTGCCTTGGAAGTTGGGGTCTTCCTGGAGGACGAGATCATGTATGGGCTTCCAAAATCCCCATGGCCTCACCTTGCGATAGAAATTCTTCAGTACCTCCACATCCTCTGCCGGCGTGAGAAGCGTCCCCAGAAAGCAGCCTATCAAAGCCAATAGTAGGATAAGGGGAAAGATGTAGAGGTCGAACACTCCAGGCATCAGTTTGGGTAGGGTCATGGACCCAACCAATCCACCAAGCATCCCCCAGAAATAGCCTGTGCCATTGAAGCGCCACCAAATCCATTTCAAGACATTGGCCGCTGTGTAACCCCCATACAACGAGGCAACGATCCATTTGGTCAGCGAGTCGATGGAGCTGATGAAGAATCCAACAAACACGCCGAGTAGCACAATGATGATCGATGAGAGGTAGCTCAGCCTGACATACTTCTTGTCGGTTGCCGTTGGGTTCATGTATCTTTTGTAGATATCGTTGACGATGTAGGCCGGTGCAGCATTGACAAAAGCAGCGAAAGTGGACATAAAGGCCGCTACCAATCCGGCTAGTATCAAGCCCGTAGCGCCGGCAGGAAGGAAGTTATTGATGACATAGGGCAAGATCAATTCAAAATCGATGTTATCGCCCATCTCTAGCAACTGCGGCCGGAAATAGACAATCCCTAGAACCGCGAGCCCGGCAATCATCAGGTAGCGAGGGATGTATAGCACCAAAATGGTGAAAGCACTCATTCGTGCGGCTTCTTGCGGTGTTTTGGTGGCGAGGATGCGCTGCATGTCGTAGCTGGGTACAGGACCCGCGAGAGAAGCAAGGACTCCTTTGAAGATCATCAACATTAAGACGATCCCAAAGAGGTTAAAATCGTCATTGGCGATGTAGGTATTGACCGCAGGTAGGATTTCTGACCAATCCATGTCCAGTCGCCACTCTGGCCAGACGCTTCGCCAACCATCCGGCAAACTGCTCTCGAGATCAGCAGCGCTCACTTTGTCCAGTACCACGTATCCGATCACGAAACAAGAGACCGTCATGATCACAAACTGCAATACTTCGGTGCCCACAACGCTGTACATCCCTCCCTTTACCACGTAAATGGTGGTGACTGCAATGATGATCAGAGCATAGGACTTTTCCGATGACATCACTAGTCCGAGGATTTCGAAGGAGAGGTCATACGGGAAAAAGGTGACCGCGAATTTTCCTATCCCTTCAAAAGCGTAGGCGATGAAACCAATC
This sequence comes from Bacteroidota bacterium, assembly GCA_039191945.1. Lineage (GTDB taxonomy): Bacteria > Bacteroidota > Bacteroidia > Cytophagales > Cyclobacteriaceae > JAWPMT01. The sequence goes on along the minus strand of JBCCXG010000037.1, from coordinate 3,229 downwards.
ACACTGATCAGGGCAAACGTCACAACGACAATATGAGACAGCTCCTTGCCTCGGTTTTCGCCAAAGCGGGTCGAAAGCCACTCCGCACCCGTCATGGCCCCCGATCTTCGCAGCCAAATGGCGAGAAAGATCATTACAAAAACCTGGTTCCACACGGGCCATAGCCAGGGGATCCACGCACTTTTGAGGCCATAGACAAAGCAAATGGCTACCGTCCACATGACTCCAGAGATGTCGAACATGCCCGAGGCGTTGGAGACCCCTAGCACGTACCAGGGGATCTTGTTGCCACCAAGGAAGTAAGACTGCAGGTTTTTGGAGGCGCGTTTGGAGATGTAGAACCCAAACGCGACCGATATCAGCAGATAAGAAAGAACAAAAGAGATGTCAAGAACGGACAGACTCATAGGTTAGGATTTGGTGCCAGGTTACCAAAATGGTCAATGGCAACCTCAAAAGGATTGAGTAACTCGTCTAGCAATACCGCTACTTGTCGGCGAGTCAAGGGAGCTTGGGCATCCACAAGGTTGAGTTGAAAGTCACGACCCAGCGCTTCCATTTTCTGATCAATGACATCGGCGGTCAGATCAGAATTCGCGACCGCTATTTCCTTTACTAGCTCGAAATTGACTGTGGATCCGTCAGGAATCTCAACCGTGTAAAACTCCGAGAGTGAAGTCTGCAAATCTGACCTATCTGCCAGCGAATCGGGGTAGAATAGTGTCTTGTTTTCCCATCCTACATTGACCCCTTCACCCTTGAGGATACCTGTGGCGCCAACCCTCTGGATGGCCTTGAATGCAGGGTCGGAAGTGGACACATCGACGTAGGGTAGGATCATGGCGTCACTTGACAATAATTGCTCTTGTACATGGCGCACAGAAACTTCTGAGGGCCTCAGATTTTGATGGATAGAAAGCGCTGCGAGTGTCCCCGCAGCCTGACCGATCAACAGACACACTGGTTGCAAGCGGGTGGTGCCGTTGACCAGATTCGTCACTGAGATCGACTTTTCAGCCACAATGAAGTTGGGCGTAGATTTCGGGATGAGGGACCCCAGTGGAATCGAGTAGGAAGGTACCGGGTAGAAGTGCAGGTCTGGAAGTTTTTGGTGATCGGGATAGGCCGCGTGGTGATGATCTACAGGATAATCCCCAACCGCAATGCCGGTTCGGTACCTGGCATCCTCTTGCTCGAACGGCCTTGCGAGATCATTGATATTGAATTGCACGATGCCATGGATTCGTCTGGACTCGCGATGGTACGGGATCATGGGAAAACCGTCTTCTGTTGGATACAGGTCCTCCGCGATGCCAAAATTGCTGTACCCTAGCTCAGTCTGTAGGTAATAGAGGTATTGCTTGGTGAAATCTTTGGCCTTTTCAAATTCTGTCATCCGCTCCTCCGGTCCTAGATTGACCACATTGGCGTAATAGTCGTTGCCGTAGATAGGCCAGTTGATCATGTACTTGTTGTTGGGCAGCTTGCCATAGCGCATCATCTGGTCGCATTCCCAAAGGGTCCTTGGGATGGTATCCTGAGCGCATTTCCCTGCGCAAGTGCAGTAAAACGGTGTAGGATCATAGTTGTCCGGTTTGGGAATGGTCATGTCGGTCCCTTCCGGAAACTCCTCCAATACGGCGACATACGTCATGTCCTGCACAATGTCGTTTTTCTCTTCCGGGGCAATGTCTTCCCCAGTATCGCCTCGGCCATCCATACCGACGTCGTAGGGAATACCCGCCATTTTCGCCGCATCTCCCAGTTCCGTGGCGTCGATGACCACATTTGTTTCCACAGAAAAATTGCCTTCCGGCCTGCTGAAGCTGACGGTCCAACCATCGTCGGTCTCCGTTAAGGAAGTCAGTTGGGATTCGAATTGAACTTGAAGGGATGATTCGGCCGATGCCATCTCAGACAGGATCTGGGCACCCACTTGCGGCTCAAATAACACATTACTCACCCAGCCCGTCTTCACGCTGTCTTCCCCGCCATAGTAGGCGTACAATCGCTGTCGGAACTCTTCCCACAAACCGGATGGTAGTTTGTAGTTGCCATCGATGGCGCTGACCCCTGCTGCCGTAAGCATACCTCCCAGCCACACGGTCTCTTCCACTATTAAGGTAGATGCCCCCATTCGAGCGGATTGGATACCAGCCATTACCCCACTGGCTCCTCCTCCGATCACCAGTACGTCGCAATTGAGTGACGACGTTTCCTTCGTCGGTCCGCAGGAGACAACCAAAAGGACAAGAAAAAAAGCAATGTGATGACGCATGTCCCTCATGTTTGGGCTTTTTGAAAGCGCCTAAATTACCCAATCCACTTTAATAGCGCCGACTGGCACCTCCATGCAAATAGCCTGCGCTGGGTGCTAGGTCGGTAAAAAATCTTTTCTGAAAAAAAGTTAGACTTTTCTGGTAACCTTTTTTGAGACGGTGTCATCAACCCCCAAATCGACACAATGATGACTTACCGAATACTCTTAATTCTCGCCCTAGCACCGCCAATGCTTCGGGCCCAGGTCCTTGTAGAGCATGTGTCTGCCTCCGCCAACACCAGCGGGCACATCACCTACATCGACCATCCTGACATTAACAATAAGCCGGATTTGATCCTATTTACGTCGCAGGAATACGGCGTCTACAATCGACATGAGACAGGTGTGTGGTACAATGGCACCCGGTGGACGGTTTACAACCAAGACCGGGGCGCCATGCCACTCAACAACCGGATCAATGTCATGGCCTTCGAGTCCTCAGATCCGAGGGCCTATGTGCATACCACCAACAGTGGCAACACGTTTGGACACATTACTACCCTGGATCATCCCTTGCTCAATGGTCAACCTGACCGTGTGATTTTGACTACGCAAAAGTTTGGCCAATATAATACCCGCCCTGTAGGGGTTTGGTACGCTGGAGGCACTTGGTATCTGTACAATGAAGACAAGGCGGCAATGCCGCTTTCCACCCAATTCAACCTGCTGGTATTGGATGAGGGCTCCCATCGAATCGGAGACTTCGAAGTGGAGGCCTTTCAGCACCGAGCCGATGCCGCCAATGCGTACGGCGCTCATATCACATTGATAGATCATCCCAGTAGCAATGGGGAAAGGGACGCCAATCTGTTCACTACCCAAAGGTGGGTAGGCACTTACAATGAGCATCCCACCGGAGTATGGTATGCCGGGGCTCGCAACGCCTGGACCATCTACAATCAAAACCGG
>JBCCXG010000036.1:0-17340 GCA_039191945.1 Bacteroidota bacterium | reverse complement strand
GAAGATCTTGACTCTTTTGACAATATCAATCTTGTAGCCACAACCCTTGTCATCGGAGTAAAAGAAGGTAAGGGAGCCGGTGTGTCCCAAAACCATCGCCGAGGCATCCGGGTCAAAATCGCACGCCTGAAGTTTCAATTCCTCAGGGTTGACCTTACCGTATTTAAATGGGGCTTGCGCGTACGACAAGGTCGTCACACAAAGGATAAAAGCGCAACAAAAAAGACGCATGAAAAAGGTTGTTTTGATTACTGAAAAGGTTGTTTTGAATGTAAATGGTGGACCTCAATCCAATACAAATGTATAAAAACACTTACAAAGCAATGCTCAAATGGGGCTTATATGTACTAAAAATGAGGAAAAAGCCGCTCTATCAGTGGTAGTTCATTTGGGCTTAGTATCACCGCCACGCGCCCTAAGCTACACGGTATGGGTTGCGTACCGTTGGCGGGCGGGGCGCTCTATGGTCAGAGGTGGCTAATGTGATCAAGCAAGATCACCTAGACTCCATGTATCTCAAGACAATACCTCTAAGATCTGAGATGTCCTTTAAAGTCGTAAAATACTGATCAATTCCCTCGTCACCCATGGCTTGTATCCGATAGTCCGGAAGCTGATCACCAAAGTGAAGAGAAACGAATGTGTCCACAATTCTTTCTTTCAGGCCGTGAGGCACCGCCAATGGCTGGATGATCGACTGCTCGATACCGATATGGGTGATCTCGTGGATCAGGGTGTTGATTGGGTTGCCATATTGCTTGAACTGGCCAGTCTCGGTAGTATAAAGGAGGATGGACCCATCATCGGGATTGTAGCTTCCTCCCGGTCCGTACAGGGTCAGCACCACCTTATACCGAGGAAATGATTTGAAACCCCATGCATAGCTCCTACTTTCTATCTCGGCCACCATCTGGTCGAGTCGTGCTATTTCGCGTGTCACTTGTTGGTAGCCTCGCGCATAGTCTGCCGCATCGTACACCTGCTCTCTGATATAGGCAACCAGCGCCGCACGATCGCCATTCTCAAGCCGATTGGACTTGACCCGTGCTTTCAACTCTTCGATAAGTGGCCCCTCCGGCAGGCTGATTTGATAAGCGTTTGCTTCAAAAAAGGCGACGTCCTGTAATGTCCGCCAGACGTATTCAGCTTCTTGCTCCGCTGTAGGGATGACCACCTCAATCCTCGGTTCAAGTTGACCGAAGACCCCCCAATACATTGCCCAAAGTATAATGATACCGTGCATGCTTCAGTGTACGTTGATGCAGGCGCAACTTAACAAATCGCCGGTTCTAAGAGCCACTCCAGACAGAAAGCACAAAATCAGCGAACTGCTTGCATCAGGTGAATCAAGTCTTTTGATTTCGCATGATGCTTCACTCTGTGCCCAATTCGTCTTTCAACACTTGATGCAGATGGATAACATCCGAGCGCCATCCACTACGATTTTTCTTCAAAAAGAATAATCCCGATGACAAGAGCGAGTTACCCGTAAAGTTCTGCTGAGCGATGCTCAGCTTCAAAGCCGGATCGATCAGCAGGAACTGTCCCCCCCAGCCATCAAACCAAACCGTGTTTTCATCCGTGTCAATTAACCATGAATAGGCAAATGCATCGTAGGGCTCTCGACTTTCATCAAGCGGCGAATACGGCCGAGTGCTCTCCTCAATCCACTCCTCACTGACAATCCGAGTACCTCTCCATTCCCCTTTTTGCCCCACCATTGCACCGACTTTGGCCAAATCCCTTGCGCTCATAAATATCCAGTACACGGGATAGTCCGATTGTGTCTTTTGCGGTACAGGCCAGGGGCTGTTGTAGACCACATTGGAAGGTGAAAAATCCTGAAAGCCCAAGGGTCGGGCCAAGTGTTCCTCCATGAATTGACCGATCGCTAGCCCAGTTTTTTGCTCCAGGATGATCCCTAGTATGTTGAAGTCAAAGTTGTTGTAAAAGTGAAACTCTCCGGGCTTGTATTGCCCCCTACGTGGTCGATTGCTCTTTGCATAATCAGTCTCCGCCTCAGCCGCTAAGTATACGCCGGACCGAGCCATGAGCAAGTCGCGAATGGTTGCCATTTTCTCGCCTTCCGTAAGAGGTGTTTGGCTCTCGTCTATACCCAAATCATTCAGGGTTTCGTCCAATTTCAGCAAACCCTGATCGCGAGCAATACCGATAAGCAAACTCATGATGCTCTTCCTGACGGAATGGGTGTTGATCAATTTCTTCGTATCACCCACCTCCAAGAGCACCTTTTCATCCCGGATGATGACCACAGACTGGGCATTGTTTGCTTCATTGGTAATATAGGATTCCAGGATTTGCTTCGTTTGCGGGTCCAGGGAATGCCCCATGGGAAGTTGCATACCGTAGGGGCTTTCGTGATGAAATACCCTCGGCACAAGGGAATAAATGGTGAAGGACACCAGTAAAAAGAGTAGGACGATCCCGATCGTTTTGAAAGCTTTTCGCATCTTTTTTTCGCCCAACTTCCCAAGGAGTGGGAAAGATTACTTCTCAAAACACGTTTTGAAAGCTCTTCAGTCTCTATTTGCGCGATTCCTTTTGATAATCCGCGGGAGAGCGGCCCGTTGACTTCTTAAAAATTCTGTAGAAGCTTGCCTCCGAGCTAAATCCGGATTCATAGGCGATCCCGAGAATGGACAAATGAGCAAGCGAAGGATCCGCCAACTTTGACTTTGCCTCTTCTACCCTGCACTGATTGACGAGTTCTCTGAAATTTTTCCCGTAGTGATGGTTGAGTGCGTAAGAAAGATTGCCCTGAGTGGTGTCAATCGCCGTGGCCAGGTCAGTGGCCGATAGCTGTGGATTGAGATAAGCCTTGTCACGAGTAAGTGATTGATCAATCTTCCCGGCAATCTCGGTCACTTGTCGGGGTGTCAGTTTCTCCACTTTTGGAAGCTTGGGCAATTGACGATACTGAGAAAGAGGGGATCGACTGTAGCCCATGAATCCCAGGTAATAGATATGTCCTGCCACTACGATATTGAACAGTTGCCACCGAAGGAAATTAGAAGAGCCGGGGAACAGCACGCGATCCACGAAAAGGTTGAAACACAGGAATCCAGCAACGACAATTAGTTGGGTGATTATGGCACTTAGCCATTTGAAGATTGGGTCGCTCGAAACCGAACCATTGGTGCCCAGCCGCCTTTTGTAGTGCCTCAACTTTACAATGCCAATCGTGATATAAGTCACGCTAGAAATAAGCGTCAAATAGTCTTCGAAGTGCTTGACCAGGTTGAAATGAAGACGCTCAGCAATCACATCTTTGGCCGCGAGATCTGTTGTAGACAATACACTAAAGTAGACGACGAGGGAATAAACTTCCGAAACGGCAAATGGCACAAAATGCAAAAGATCCCTACGCTGAAATTTCAACTTTGGCTCAATCAGTTGCATCACATGCCAATAGATCAACGGCTGAATGGCAAGATCTATCCCCAATGGGAAATACCGAAAGATCTGACCCTGCCAAAGTCCGAGCGTATGCAGCAATATCTTGCTACTCAGGAGGCAAAACGAGACAATGGAAAGGGCAAGGAAGCGATCTCCCCTATTGTCACGACGCAAAAGCAGCACACTGGTCACCAATCCCTGGACGATGCCAATAATGATGATGAGGTCGAAAAGCGTGACAAGTTGATTCAATTCCCTAGGTGGTGTACTTTCTCACTGTAACCCAAAACTAAATACTCATTGTGAATACCAAGAGCATAAGATCATCAGGACAAATGGTACACGGCGACACAAGGGCCGACAGATTGAAGTCGCTCTGGCATCAAGCCCCCGTTGGAGAAAGGCCGTGTCAGGCTACTGTACAGTTGGCAGGTTACTTGCAGCTCTCGGAATATTTGGACTAATGCTTCCAAAACTTCTTAGCTAGAAGTGACCCAGCTTCCTCTTGCATCGTGTCAATGCCAATCACATAAGGCAGACAAGGAGCCATACTTTTTCTACAGATTATAGACGGGGGGTTGATCCAGGTGCTCTAAATTGGTCGCTTCAATCTTTTGACTTTCACTTAGAAATACGCGATGCAAGTAGGTTCTCGTCTATTATTGGTTGGTGTTCTAGCAGTCTTTGAGGCAGCTGCGCAGGACGGGTATTGGCAGCAGCAAGCTGATTATACCATGGATATTGATTTTGATACGGAAAAGCATCAGTTCAAAGGAGAGCAAGAGATTGTTTACACCAATAACTCAAAGGATACCTTACGCAAGGTATTTTATCATTTGTACTACAACGCTTTTCAGCCTGGAAGTGTAATGGACATTCGCTCTCGTACCATTGCCGATCCAGATTCCAGGGTGCGAGATAGAATTTTTAACCTGAAGGACAATGAGACCGGTTATCACCAGATCAAAGAGCTGAAGCAAGACGGGGCGAGCCTTACCTATGAAGTCACTGGGACGATACTGGAGGTGGATTTGGCGAACCCGCTACTTCCCGGCAAAAGCACCACCTTGAGCATGAAGTTCGACTCTCAGGTACCTATCCAGATACGTAGGACTGGAAGAGATAACCGGGAAGGCATCTCCTACTCAATGACCCAGTGGTACCCTAAGCTAGCGGAATACGACAAGCACGGGTGGCATGCCGACCCCTACGTCGGCAGGGAGTTTCACGGTGTCTGGGGAAGCTTTGATGTCACTATTCATTTGGATTCGGCCTACTTGATTGGTGGCACGGGGTACCTTCAAAATGCCCAGGAGATCGGTCATGGCTACGAGGATCAATCCAAGCCAGTCCAAAGGAAGCCCGGTAAAAAACTGAGCTGGCATTTCAAAGTAGACAAGGTGCATGACTTCGCCTGGGCAGCCGATCCGGATTATACCCATGACATCGTAAAAGGAGAAGGTATCCCTGACCTTCACTTCATTTACCAAAGGGACGAAGGCCTCGCTACAAATTGGGATAGCCTGAAAAGCTATGCGGTAGCGACTTTCGAAATCATGAATGAAAAGTTCGGGAAGTATCCCTACGACGACTATACCATCATTCAAGGTGGAGATGGAGGTATGGAGTATCCGATGGCCACCTTGATCATGGGAGGTGGTAGCTTCCGTGGGTTAGTGAGCGTGACGGTTCACGAAGCCATCCACTCATGGTACCAGGGTGTACTCGCATTTAACGAGTCGAAGTACCCGTGGATGGACGAAGGATTCACCACCTATTGTCAGTACCTCATCATGGACGAGTTATTCAACGAAAACCAACTCAATCCGCATGCTCGGGCATATGGTGCGTACAATATGCTGGTGGATGCAGATCTGCAGGAACCTATGACCACCCATGGCGACCACTACAATAGGAACAGAACGTATGGGGTGTCTACCTATCTGAAAGGGGCGATATACCTTCATCAACTGAGCTACATCATCGGACATGCAGCCTTCGAGCAAGGCATGCTTGACCTATGGGATCAATGGGCCTTTAAGCATCCGGATCCAACCGACTTCAAACGAGTAATGGAAAGACGTTCCGGACTAGAGTTGGACTGGTACAATGAGCAATGGATCGGCACCACCAATACCATTGATTATGGGGTCGAGTCGGTGGAAATCACCAGGGACTCTTCGATAATCACCCTGGAGAAAATTGGACTACACCCGATGCCATTGGACGTGGTTGTGACTTTTGAAGGAGGGGAACAAAAACTCTTCTACATTCCATTGGAAATCATGCGTGGAAATAAGCCGGAGGAAGAAGGCATGCCCACAAGAATAGTTATGGAGGATTGGCCCTGGCCTTACCCTTACTATGAGCTAAGGGTAGAAGGAAAGGTTGAATCCATAGCGATTGATCCTTCCTTGCGGATGGCAGATGTTGATCGTCGCAATAACGTCTTCCCCTCTCCCTCGCCCTCTGAAACTGCTGAAAAGGTGCTGTCATCACATAAGTTTTTCGGAAAAGAAAACCCTAAGGTCAATTGAGCCTCAGCTGAATCGCACAGGGAATGGGGAGGAGGGAGAGTGATCGGTCTTGGCTTCCGGACTTCCAAAGATCCAGCGTACAGGCCCTTTTCATGGGTCTCTTGTCTAATTCGAGCGGGCTACTCCAAAAGAGTGCGCCGGTAATAAATCACTCGTCACAACGAGGCTTTTACTTGAATCGTCTCGACTTGCTGGTCCTCTAGCAGAGGGGTGTTCTCTCGAAGATCTGGCCACTCCTTCCGTAGGTCAGGTTTCGTAGGAAGGCCACTTTCACAGATCGCAAATAGGCGGAACTATCCACCAGGAAAATTACCTCAGCGACGGATGTCCCGTCACTTCACCCCTTACCGGCACGAATTCAAGGTCTTTGTAGTAGTGACTCGCATCCTCCAACCGCTCGCCACGCAAAAACGCCGGGATCGATTCGTCAAAAGTTTGCTGGTTCCAAAGTGCCTGCTCGTGGCCGGCATTTTCCACCTTGATGTGCACCGCATTCGAAAACCCTTTCCTCGTTTCCTCCACTTGCTCCACCGGTGTCCTGGAGTCCAACGTCCCGGTGATAAAAAGCGTGGGTATATCGCTCGTCATCGGGACACCGGCATCGTAGGACAACGCTTGAGATGGCCAGTGCTCTCTGGCCGCACCGAAGGGGAAGTTCACGACGTTGCCAAAAAGACTCTGAGAGGCCTCTTTTTCGATTTGCTCCCATCGCGTGTCAGCTGCCCCGGACGCAAGCTGCTGGTTGATGTCGCCAACGGGTAGCGCCAGACCAAAGACCATGCGCCGCTGGGCAAACCAGGTCAGCATCTTGTAGTCGCCTCGCTCAATCGTGTACAACAACCTGGGGAGTACAGGTATGTCGCTGGCATCATCAATGTCCAACCGCAAGATTAGCGCCAGACCAAAGGGCCCTACCTCTAGGTCCATGTCCCTGCCGGTGAGTGGGTTTTTGACCGTCACCTGTGCTGGTTCCGCCGACAGCTGTTGCATGACCCGATCGACTAGTGCCCGAAAATCGGGAACGTCCTTATTCACCGTTGGGTCACTAGCTACCATGTCCGCAACCTTTGCGATATGGTCTTCCAGGTAGTGAGGAAAGTTCATAGCCTGATGAGGTGCATCTGCGCCTACCAGGATGGCACGCTCCACTTGGTCTGGGAACAGCGTCATCACGGTCATCCCAATATGCGAACCGTAGCTAAACCCCCAGAGTGCATAGGTGTCGAAGCCAAGCAAAGTCATCAAGTCATTGACGTCGCGGGCCTGCTCTTCGACGTTGTACCCTTTTATATCTATTGGCGTAGCGGAGAAGGTGTCCAGGACGGCCTCTACCATCTTTTGGTAGTGCGCGTAAGCCTCCTGCTCTGAAAGGAGGAAGCCGGCCGGATAGTCCTCCATCCAGATGTAGCTGAGGGACTCATCCTCAGCACCCCGTCGATCAAAGAAAATGAGGTCGGACACCTCGAGGATTTCCAACCAGTCCGACAGGTCATCCGGGCTCTCCACTTGCCAGGTACTTGCGCCCCCTCCCCCTTCCAAAAAGATCACAGGGATACCCGGATTTTGAGCCAGGCTTTTCAAATGGACATACTTTAGGCGGATGCTTCGGCTGGTAGGATTCTTCCGGTTTTCCGGCACCTCCAAGTACCCTACCTCACCGTTGATCTTTTTCTTTTCTGACGTACGAAACCTTTTTTCCTCCACGTCCACCCGCTGCGCTTGACCGTAGCTCATCCAGCTGCCAGCCATCATCGCAATCCACAAAAGCACTTGTACCGTCTTCATTTTGTTTGATTTTCTTCAAAACTGGCGAACACTTGACTAAGAGACAAAGAGCCCAGGTCTCATATGGCCATTTGAAACCACTTCAGACGTGAGATTTGAGATAATCAGTCGGGGTCATGCCCGTTTCCTTTTTAAATGCCCGATAAAACGAAGCCTTCGAACTAAATCCCACTTCGTGCCCCATTCCCATGATCGAGTATTTCTTACTTCCCGATCTTAGGGCTAGCTCCTTGAAGGCCTCTACACGATGGGCGTTGATCAGATCATTGAAATTGGTACGGAGCGACTCGTTGATCATCTTGGAGACGGGCCGGAGACCGAGGCTCAGATTTTCAATTTTTCAAAACCTAAAACTGCCAACCCTTTCAAAATGTTGGAGCGGCCGTAGCCCTACCTTAGATCGGCTGACATGCCGGCTCTCCGTTGTACTTCGGCCCCGCCAGCCATCGCCGGGTTTCAACTTAATGTATTGAATTTATTGAATCAGCCTTTTGCCACCGATTTGAAAGCTCAGAATTCGGAACTAAAAAAGTCCAAGCCTCGTGCCACTTCCGATCCGGGCTATCTATCAAAGGCCTGCCCTCGGAGCGATAATCCTCAAGAAACTTGTCACTTGCAAACTCTTCAACTTCCCTCCTCACCTATGACTTCTCAACCCTCCACGAGGTCACAGAAAAACTTAACAACTCATCAACTCAACAACGCTACTACCCTCGAATACCGTAATGGGTAGTGCCCGCCTTGATCTAAACCATTCAACTTTTCAACCGCCGAAGGCGCATCAACTTATCAACCTTGTCGGACGTAGCCTTGGTGCAGTCGGAATAAGAACCAAGAGCCCCTAAGGCAACGTCTTGATGGTCGCAACCTCTCCCGGCAGCCCAGCATTTCCGCTACTGAAGCCCCCAGCGCCACCTGCACCTGGATTGATGGTGTTATTCACTTCTGAGATTGTGGAGGCGCTCACCACAATACCGATAGAGGGTCCACCTCCACCGCCGCCGCCATGACCACCGCTTCCACCATTCCCGCCGCTTCCACCGGCACCACCGTCACCGGTAGTCCCAATTCCACGACCACCGTCCTGACCAATGCCTCCATTACCGCCAGGTCTGCCCATCGCACCCAATCCACCGTTGCCTCCGTTTCCAACGTTGATCTCATTATTTTCTATGACAATACTGACCGAGTTGCCACTGATCCAGATTCCAAAACTGCCACCACCGCCGGTGCCACCGAGTCCCGCAAGACCGCCAGCTCCGCCAGCACCCCCGCCACCGCCAGACCCTCCATAGGATTGACAGGCGACATCAAAACCGCCGCCACCGCCGCCACCGCCGCCACCACCGGCACCGATGCCTCCATCTACCCCATTAGCGCCAGAGGCCACCAAATATCCGTATATCAATACATCTCCAAAGGCCAAGCCTCCCGCACCATCGGTGCCATCAGGTCCATTTTGTCCATTGCCTCCCGCTTGGCCGTCCATCTGGAAGGAACCATTCGGCCCGGAAGAACCGCCTAGCGCCCCGGTCACATTTTGACCAAAGAGTCCGCTGGTGCCAGCGCTGTTGCCCTTTCCTGGTAATCCTCCGCGACCTCCCGTACCACCAGGGCCCTGACCACCAATGCCCTCAACTGGACGATTACAACTGCTACATAAGAACCCTCCATCATTGCAGCCGTTTCTTCCTGGACCACCGTTTATTCCGTTACTACTGGGAGCCGGAAACGATCCGTTAGGACCCACAGCACCATTTCCAGCATTGATGACATTTCCTTTTATCGTAATATTATCGCCACCTCTGAGCAAGACGCCGAAAGAGCTCTCTTCTGCCAAAGAGGCATCGGCGCTATTGATGGTAAAACCCTCGAGGACGGCATTCGAAAGCGTATTCCCTACGACTCCTCCCGCATTCACGTTGAGAATTGTCGGATTTCCCTGGATATCTCTACGCCATGTCGTGGGATCATATCCACCCAGCAAACTAACGTTACTCACGAGACTGACCGGTCCATCATAGGTGCCAGCGGCTACGACCACATTGGGCACGTTGCTATCGACCGCCAGATCCAATGCCGATTGCACATCACGAAGCGGATCAGATTGCGTGCCTGAGGCGCCAGGCAAGCCACCGGTGCTGACAAAAATGCTGTTGGGAGGAGCTAGTTCACCATCTACTGGCGTCTGGTCATCTTCATCGAGAATGATGTCTTTTACATTTACCCCATCGTCGATGACGATATTGAGGGGACTTACCTCACCTGTAGTGACAGCGGCATCGATCTGTATTCTGAAAAAGTCTTTGGCCTGAACCTCCTCAATCACGGTCTGCAGTTGCCGATCCCCAGTGGACCCATCACTTTTGATGTATTGGAGAGTGGCTGTTATCGTCAGCGGGGCCACTGAGAAGTAGCCTTCCCGGGTCTCTTGCGGGCCGAAGCTAAGTTCTCCCAAGCCATTGGTGACGATAGTGTTGATAAAATCAAAATCATCAAGTACGGTCTGTGTATAGGACACGGCCACCTTCATGTTCTCGAGCGTCGCCACCACAGTCACTTCCTTCACCTCCGCTTGACTTAAGGTGAAATCAGCTTCCCCAAAGTAGTGAGGACATTCAAAGGCGGCAGGCTGCGGATCCGATGAATAAGCCTGGACCGTGTAATCGCCAACCGGCAACTCGATCGTCTCAGGGATGTCATCAGACTGAAATTGTAAAACGAGCTGATCTTGCGAATCCAAAATATCTACGGTCAGTGGCCCATCCGATTCCACCCTACCTCTGCTGATGGTAAGCTCGTCTTGCTCAAGACTCAAGACCAGAAATCCGGTTCCATCTTGATCCGCCGGTTGATCCTTTTCGCAAGAGAGCGCCAGTAGCATGATCACGACACCCATGGCCGCAGTGAGGGTTCGGAGTAGATTCTTCATTGTTAGGTCAGGTTAGTTGCGCGATAGAAGATACGAACATCCAGTCGCTCTTCATAGGATTTCAAGGAGAAGTATTCACTTTACGTGTATATGCCACGCAAAGGGCCTCGTTGGACGCCGCAGTGGACAAAGTGGGTCACCGAAGACTCAGGAGACTTGTCCACCTTGCTCAAATCATCAACTCGTGAAGAAGCTCACCCAATTTATCCACAAAGGCTCTCTTTGGGCAAAGGCGGATCAGCCCTTCGCCTCGGCCGTCGCTCCATCGATCACCTTCTTGATCTGGTCTGTTGTCTCAGAGATACCCTCTAGCCGATTCAGTGCCGCTAGCGTGTTTAGGACGGAGATGAGCACCTCCAGAGCGCCTTTGAGTTCGCCTTTTGCTTCTAGGTCACTGCGATCTTCGTCAGGTTTGATATTGGCCTCATACAAGTGCACAAAGTGTGCCTGCGCATCTTTCAGCTCTTGCAATGCCGGTCCAGCACCCACGAGTGCTACATCCTTTTCAAACTGTGGTATCTGCAAATCAGAGAAGAGATTGTCCATGGCCATCGTCTCTTCATCGTAGGGCAAAACATGCAGCTGGGCATCATTGCGTCCAAAAACGGGAAAAAGGCGCTCTGCGGCACGACGTACTTCGGGATTCAGTCTACGGAGGCAGGCAGCAATCGTATCACGCAACGCCATAAAACCATCGTCTCGCGCCTGGTCGGCTTCAGCGAGCGCCGCCGTGAGATCCATGGACTCCGAGTTGTTGATCACTTGCTGGGCCAGCTTCATTTGCTTATCGATGCGCTCCGTCGCCGCTAGCAACATGCCATCATCCCCATGCGCGGTCTTGACCATTTGCACGAGTTGCCCGGCTAGGTCGTGCATCGCCTTCAGAGAAAAATAAGAATACGAGATGTTCAGCATGGTGGGCTAGTTTCTATAATTCAATGCAGGAGCTCTATCTCCCAGAAGTGGGGCGTATTGGAAGTCAGCTCCACGGCGGTCTTCGAAGTCTTTCTTCGCGGCATCGATCAGCTTCGCATCGAGAAATAGGTCCATCCCCATCAGTGCCATTGACTTAGCAGCCACCATCATTCCTTTCCAACCGATGCTCATCCCTCCTGCGGCAACGGCCTGCCAGCTATGGGGCGCCGTGCCAGGCACCCAGGTAGCCGTGCGCAGTCCCACCGTAGGGACGATCCAGCTTACGTCACCAACGTCTGTCGATCCTTTTCCCTCTCCGTAAAAGATAGGACCGACTGTTTTAGCCATAGACAGCAGTGTTTTTGATCCGAAGCTTGAGCTGATCTTTTCCGCAAACTCAAGCTCCTCTGCATTGTAGTTGACGCCTCCGACCATCTGTAAATTCTCGTCCATTACCTTGGCCAGGGGCTCGTTAGGCAGGAGGCTGTAAACCCCACTCACCACCTCGTAGTCCATTCGAGTCTCAGTGCCCAATGCAGCTCCCTGCGCTGCGAGTACAATCCGATCGAACATGGCGCGGACTTCTTCATTGTCCCCATGCCTCACGTAGTAGTAGACCTCGGCAAAGTCCGGAACCACATTAGGAGCAGTGCCTCCTCGCGTGATGATGTAGTGGATGCGAGAGCCCTCGGTCGTGTGTTCGCGCATCATATTGACCATCATGTTCATCGCCTCGACACCATCCAGGGCGGATCGCCCTCGCTCAGGGGCGACAGCAGCGTGCGAAGCCACGCCGTAAAATCGGAACTTACCCGTTTTGTTCGCCAGAGAGGTGGCCACGGCGGTGGCATTTCGATCTCCAGGATGCCATTGTATCACCACGTCCACATCTTCAAAGAGGCCCTCACGCACCATGTACACTTTGCCCGATCCGCCCTCTTCTGCGGGCGTGCCATAGAAGCGTACCGTCCCACGGCGATTATTGTCCTGCAACCAATCTTTGAGGGCGACCGCGGCGGCCAAGGAGGCTGTACCAAACAAGTGATGCCCACAGGCATGTCCCGCTCCACCAACAATAACTGGGTCCTTCGATGGCTCCGCTTTTTGGCTCAATCCCGGCAAGGCGTCAAATTCCCCCAGGATTCCGATTACGGGCTCACCAGCGCCAAAAGTCGCAGTAAAAGCCGTCGGTATTTTCGCGACACCCTTCTCGATCACAAACCCTTCTTTCTCCAATTGCTGCTGCAAGAGCGCCGAACTTTGTACTTCCTGGTAGCCGACCTCAGCAAATTCCCAGATCTGGTGAGCAATGCCGCTGTATTCTTCCATGCGAGCATCGATGGCTGCAATCATTGCTTCCTTATCTTTCTTTTGTGCTGTCAGGGTGATCGAACAGGTCACTAGGCCCAAGAGCAGGGCCGGCTTCGGTAATTTCTTCATCTTATTGCCGTTTTTCTATCGATGCAAACTTACACATCACTGGAAAAAATTCGTCCCCACCGTGACCACAGAACAGAATGTGCTATCTTCATCACGTGCAACCCCTTATTCGATCGTTTCAGTCGGGATTGATAGGAATCATATTGGTTGCCTTCACCCAAGAGGCCTTCGGACAGAGATTTCGTCAGCTGCCGATCAAAGAGAAGCCAACGATCAATACCTTCCTATCCGACTCCCTCAGCTCAATGAGCTGGCCACATTTATCATTTCAGCATGGAATAAGTAGTACTTCACCTGCCTCGAAGAACTTCTCGATCACTAAGGTCAAACTCCTTCCTTGGATCGGAGCTCAACCAAAGCCGGGGCTTTTCATCAGGCCGCGGAACCCAAGAACGGAACCAGCAGGATTTTGGCTTGGTCCAAGTCCCTCTCGCTTCTCACTGATTGGTGATTTTGGAGAGAAAGAGTACCTCTTCCTTCGCTGATCAGCCCAAATAGTCGAAATCCTTCATTGGCCTCTCCAGGATCGGCATGATTTGGTCCAGCTGCTGCGCGCTGAGGATTGATTTCCATCGTCCAATGCGCTGGTCATGAATGGGCTTCCTCAATTCCTCGTGATGAGGCAAAGCATAAAACGGGATGTCTGGAACATCCACCTTATTCGTATCCAGTGACTCCCCATCCAAGCCCAAAAAATCAACAATGCCTGCCATTACCGTTGAGGTGTCTGCTACAAGGTCTTCGTATTTGACCAGACGTAATGCTGCGCCTCTTTTTTCCAACCACCTGTAGACGCGAGCCACATCTCGCCAGTGTTTCGCACACTCGACATGCTCCGACAGTCCCTGATGGACCTCATGCGACCCTCCCTGGTAAGAGGCCACTACGTCTCTTCCGTCACGAACCAAGAAAATGTACTTCGCCTTTGGATAGACAGAGAATAACTCATTGATGTATTGGGCATTGAGCGGCGTCGTGTCCCCCCAAAATGCTGGACTTGCTCCAGTTTGAACGGCGTAGTCTCTGATTACTTTATCAACAATCCTCCGAAGGCTCCGGTCCTCGCCCTCGGCCAGCACGATGTCTCGAAAGGTCTTCTCATAATCCCACTCCCAGGCGTGTGCCCCCAGGGAGGACACGAGCTCTCCAGCCAACACTTTACCCAGGTCACGCCAGAGCATCCAGTTGTACAATTGAAACTTGATGATCAGGTTGTGGAGGAAATACTGCTCGGGAGGCAGGAATGCCGCTGAATGCTGATTGAGGAGACGATTGAGCAGTGTACTCCCAGAGCGGCCAGCATTGATGATAAAAAAAGGGTCGGGCGGATCTCCTTGGGTCCGGATAGGATACTTCTTCGGTAGTGCCGAAAGGAATCCCAGAAGTAAACGCCCCAATCGCCTCTTATTCATTTGGGCACTTTTTCAATTCGGGCAGCATATCGAAACATTGGATCCATAGCGTCGGCTCGTTCTCACGCTCAATGTTATTCCAAATATTCCGTGAAACAAAAAAACCAGTCAGAAACCGATAGTGGCCACGAACCAGGTAGATCAAGGTGGACAGCGCACCAAGGAGGCAAAAAAAATGCCGGGTCGATTGCTTGACCCGGCACTGAAAGTTTATGATGGAGCAATTCCCCCCAGAAACGCCCTCTAGTCAATCAAAGATTCTTATTCCTTACAAAGAGCTATTCGACGGTGATCGTATAGCCGCGAATACCGTGCTCATGGCTGTCGAGTCCTTCCTCTTCATGCTCTTGCGAAACCCTGATACCCATTGTCGCTTTCAGCACATAGAAAATCACAAATGCACAAGTGAATGCCATAGCGCCACAAATCAAAACTCCTTTCAACTGCGTCAAAAAGTTATGATCTGGATTGTTGGAAAAAATACCAACCGCCAGTGTACCCCAAACACCACAGGTTAAGTGGACAGAGACAGCGCCCACCACGTCATCCAGCTGGAGTTTATCCAGGGTCACGGCAGAGAAAACCACCAGTACCCCTGCGATGAGCCCGATGAAGACAGACCAAAGGGGGTTGATGACATCAGCACCGGCAGTTATCCCTACAAGGCCAGCGAGAATGCCATTCAACACCATGCCCAGGTCGAGTCGCTTAAAGAGAAAATAGGCCGTAAGGAATCCCCCTATGCCGCCGGCACATGCTGCCAAAGAAGTCGTCACCAATACCCAAGAGGTAAGCGCAGGGTCGGCGGAAAGAACAGAACCACCATTAAAGCCAAACCATCCTAACCAGAGGAGGAAAACCCCAATCACTGCCAATGGAACACTAGAACCGGGTTTGTCTACTACTTTTCCATCTACATACTTGCCGAGCCTCGGCCCCAGGATGATGATACCCGCGAGGGCTCCCCAGCCCCCTACAGAGTGTACCAGCGTAGAACCTGCAAAATCGTGGAAGCCCCAGCTATCCAAAGTGCCAAGTCCCCACTTCCAACTGCCAATGATAGGATATACCAAACCCACGAAAACAAGGGTAAAGAGCAAATACGCCGAGAGCTTGATCCGCTCCGCCACAGCACCAGATACGATGGTCGCTGCTGTCGCTGCAAACATTCCCTGGAAAAGGAAGTCTGTCCAGCCTGTGTAGCCGCCGTCCGCGTACCCCACCGTCGTATCGATCGCGGTAGGCTGGATCCAAAAATTCCACCACTTCGTTGTATCAAAATCCAGCCATCCCGGTCCATCGGCAAAAGGTGGATACATGAGAAAGTATCCCAGCAAAGCATAGGACAGAAGCCCGAGAATAGGCGTCAAAGTGTTTTTAAAGAGAATATTAACCGTATTCTTCGCTTGGCCAAAACCCGCCTCCACACCTGCAAAACCCAGGTGCATAATAAATACGAGTCCGGTGGCGATCATCATCCAGACGTTGTTCGCCGTGAAAACCGCCTCTCCAATTTGCGCCGAGTAGTCGACAGCTGAGGTTGTCACCTGCTCGAGCGACGACACACTCTCTACGACAACTTCGGACGACTCCGCCATTTTCTCTAAGGAATTCTCTTTCATTGGTTGTGTGATTTCAATATTACATCTTCAAGTTTTTCCCACATAAGTTGGGAAACCTGCAATGATCTCAATTAATTATTAAGAATCACCTCAATTCTAGCCACAAAAACATAATTCATCTCTTTTCCTCGTGTCTTTTCGCTCACGACATTTGAGATTTGCAAAATTTGAAATTGAAAAGGTTTTAGATTTCAAAATTTTATAATGACACTTAACTAAAAGCCCATAAAAATGCCATCGCCAACTTGTGACCGATCAATGGCACAACCTGTAGGGGACGAAACATGAGCAAAATGGCCCATTGCCTGCCGGCAAATTGTGGTGAATGTCGACTCGAAAACTGAGAATGTATTGAATCTTCCGGCACACCTAACAAAAATGACGGATCATCGAAATGGCAATATCAATCCTCTCGATAAGGGCTACTTTTAACTACATGGTTGTCTTACTATCGTAGGATCAGCGTCCCTCTTCGCTGGCTGGCCCGCCAACGATGCCTTCTCCTAATTATTACAATGCGGAGATAATCTTTAGCAGCAAGAAAGCGTTTAAAGGGATACAAGATGCAGTAATTCTCTCAGGTGTAATTTCTATTTATTGAACAAATGAACGTGTTATTCTCCCTCCTCTTTAGCCTTGCAACGATATCAACAAACCAGGTCGGACAGGCAGGACTGGCGATCTACTCCGTCGACCAGCCCTATCCGGATTTCACGAAGAGTGACGTGGACTGCTACTATTGCTTTGATGTCGACAAAACTAAACTCTCCGGTTCACCGATCCTCTCGGAGTCTGACATTGTCTCCTTTGACTGGGACAACCAACAGGTGACTTTGACGGACGAGGGGATGAAGAAAGTCTCTGCACTGGATATACCCTTGCCGGGAATGGCCGTCGCCTTCGTATTGAATGGTGAACCCATTTACGGATTCTGGTTTTGGAACTCCCTATCCGCTTACACCTGCGATCGGGTCTGCGCTACGCCGACGAAAGATTTCAAAATAACTTTCGGCCTCCCGGGTGTGCAGCCTTACGGAAGTGATCCACGCTTTAACAGTAAGCTGAAGAGCTATGTCACCAAGAACTTAAAACAGTAAACAACACAAAACAAATTTTATCTATTGGCTCCCGTTGGGGAGCCCTTTTTGTTGACAATCATTCACTCCTCAAAATCGACGCAGGGTTCACCTTCACCGCTCTCCTGACCTGACCTACGACCGTGATGATCATGGTCAGTAGGATCACACTAATCGAAAGCAGAAAGGGACCCGCAGTGATAG
>JBCCXG010000035.1:0-17561 GCA_039191945.1 Bacteroidota bacterium | reverse complement strand
GGCCTCGAGCCTAACCAAAAAATACCCTTGCTGCGGATGATAGTGGAAGGAAACTTCTCCGACAGGTAGTCCATGAATTTCGTCGGATGAAAGGGCTTGTGATTGCGGTAGACAAAAGAGGTGATCCCATATTCCTCCGTTTCGGGACTATGGGCGATGCCTTTTTGCGCCAGTTCCAGTTCCTTCAGCCATCCTGCACTTTGCGAAGCCTCTTCGTAATCGAAAAGGCCAGTATTCAAGATCTCCTTAGGATCGACCTGACTGTGAGTGGTCCGGATGATCTTCGCCGTCGGGTTGAGCTTCGTGATCATGCCTTCCAAGATCCCCAAGCGCTCCTTGCTGACGAGATCCGTTTTATTGAGCAGGATCACATTGGCGAACTCCACTTGGTCCGTCAGAAGATTTACGATGGACCGATCGTCTTGCTCATCATCAGTCATGCGACGGTCCAGCAGGGTATCGTCACTGCCGTAGTCGCTAAAGAAGTTCAAAGCGTCGACCACGGTAACCATGGTATCCAATTGGCTAAATTGGGTCAGGTCGTACAATTCGTCTTCGGTCACAAACGAAAATGTCTGCGCCACGGGAATCGGCTCTGAGATGCCAGTACTCTCGATTAGGAGATAGTCAAACTTCTTCATCCTGGCCAGTTTCTCTACTTCGATCATCAGATCTTCCCTAAGTGTGCAACAAATACAGCCATTGCTCATCTCCACAAGCTTCTCATCCGTCCTAGAGAGTTTAGTGCCATTCGCCACCAGCTTCTCATCGATATTGACTTCGCTCATGTCGTTGACAATCACGGCCACCTTCAGTCCGTGTCGATTGTTGAGCAAGTGATTGAGCAATGTTGTCTTACCGGCTCCCAGGAATCCGCTGAGTACCGTGACGGGTAATTTTTTCTTTTTTAAAAGCTGCATGGTTCTTTCCTATTTTCTTTTTGTCGTTAATCCTTCCTCAAAACCGTCACCGGATTGATAAACAAGGCCCTCCATGAGGGGGCCATGACGGCTACCACCGATATCAGCAGAAGCGCTCCCGTAACCGTGAAATACGTGGTACTGTCGATCAGACCCACGCCAAAGAGAAATGGGGCTATCGGCCTCAACAGGATCGGTGAAAGAAGCAATCCCGCAGCAATACCCCATCCTGATATTCGAAGCATATCCTTCATCACTAACTGAAGTACGTTTCCATCAGTCGCTCCCAATACACGGCGCAGGGCGAGTTCCTTGATTCGCAAAATCAGTACGAAGGTGATGGTACTGAACAGACCGATCGCAGCGATGATACTACCAAAGACGGCAATGGCTAGAAACAAAAAGCTGGACACCCTGGACTGCCAATTTTGCTCCTCAACCCGATCCGTCATCTCCATGTACTCAAAGGTTGGCTGGTTTTGATCTATGCTGAGGATGGCCTCACTCAGCTTCGGCTGGAGTTCTGACATCGGGGCTGTAGACTTGACGACGTAGTGGCCATCGGTCGTGGTGTAGTAAAGCAAAGAAACATAGACACAGGGAAGGTTTTCCCTAGTGATGCTTTGATGCTTGACATTGTTAGCCACTCCTACAATGGTCAAGTAGGGTGCATCAGGGCCACCGAGCCCCTCTAACTTGATACGTTTCCCCAAGGCATACTCCCCCGGCCACATGCGCTCGGCTAGCTGTTGATCAATGACCACTTGATACTGATGGGACGCAATATCACCTGGGTCAAAACCGACACCCTGGTCGATCGCAATGTCCATCACTTCAAAATAATTTGGCGTGACCTGTTGGATGCTAACGAAGGGGTTGTTGGATATTTCGACTTCTGATTGTCCCTCGATAGAAAACAGCGCTTGAGCTTGCACCGAGGTTTTGACAATGTCTGTCAATGGGAGTACACTGTTGATCGCCACCTCTTGCACGCCGGATATAGCCGCAATCTGTTGCTGACTAGTTTGGAAGAAGGCCCTCTTTTTCTCTGGTGAGCCATATTTATACCAAGACAGGGCAATTCTGAAAGTCACGGTCTGATTTGTTTCGAATCCGAGGTCCGCCTCCTGGGCAGCGTCGAAGCTTTTGAGGAGCAACCCTCCACCGATCAAGAGCAAGACACTCACAAAGATCTGTAAGCCGGCTAATCCTTTCTGCAGCCGATGTTGACCACGACTGCCCGTGGTCTGTAGGCCATCTTTCAGCCCGTCAACAAGATTGCTCCGCGAAAAATGAAATAACCAAGGCACCAAGCCTGTGGTAATACCCAGTAACAGTGAGATCGTCAATGTGTACAGCAAAATGCGCGGATTGACCTTGATCTCCACCCAGTACGGCAGGTACGGACTGACCAAGGCGTAAGACACCTCGAGCAGGTACCACGCCAGCACAAGGCCCAACAAGCTACCTACCAAGGATAAGAGGAACGAGTGCGTCACAAAATCCTTGATGATCGAAAGGTTCGAAGAGCCTAGTACTTTCCGCACAACCGTCTCTCTTCTCCGCCGAATGGCCTGGCTCAGGATAAGATTGGAGACATTGACCCCACCAATCATCAATAAAAACAAGGCCGCGGCCCCCAATAACAAGAGGTAGCCTTTCAGATCTCCAATGAAGAGTTCAGAGAGGGGTTCGGCCACGAATGATACACCGAGATTGCTATGGAGGTGGCGTTGTTCTTGTTGGTCGCCAAAAGTCCTCAATTCTTCGTTGAACGCTTCAAGTGAGACGCCGGGTTTCAAACGAGCAAGTCCGATAGAAGGACGAAAGTCTCGTGCGCTGATGACAAACTCAGCGAAAGCCGCCGCACGAAATGCTTCATTGCGATTGGGGAAACTGAACCCCTCTGGCAAAACGCCATAATTAGTATAGGAGAAACCATCTAGTGTGATGTCGAGGCCAGCTACATTTTCATTGCCATCAAATCGTCTTTTCCAGAATTCATGCGTCAACATGACCGTGTGCGAACGGCGCTTGTCCAACGTCGCCGGCCAATAAGATCCAATGACCGGTTCGACACCCAAGACCTGAAAAAGATTGCTAGACGCGAACGTCGTGGTGAGCTCTTCTGGCGGCTTGCCATCACCACTCAAGTTGTATCTACCTCCATCGCGGTACACGGCCAATTCCTCTATCGATACCAATTCCTTCTGCATATCCAGGAACTCCGGATAGGACAAAAGTCCCTTTTCACCCCCCTTCACAGACTGGATTCGGACCAGTTGATCGGGATCTTTGAAGGGCAAGGGTGTAAGGAGCAGCGAGTCAATGTAGCTGAAAACTACAATACTCGTACTTGTTGCGATCGCAAGCGTCAGGACCACAACCAGCGATACTGCGGGTCTCCTTACGATGGCCCTGTAGGCCAATTTTAGATTGAAGATCGCATTCATTTGATGAGGTTTCTTCGGGCTAGATGCGGCTACGATGTGCTTGCTGCTGCTTTACTCGCTCAAAGTAGACTCGATCATCTTTAGTCGACCTTGCAAGTACTCTGCATCCCTCTTCAGCTCCGCCTGTATCTCAAGAATCTCCTGGGCCGAAAGGCCTTCCAGGTAGTTGGGTTCACTGGAGTGGTCGTGATCGTGGTCATGGGCATGGTCGTGATCATCACCATGGCTATTGTGGGCATGGCTGTGCTCGGCATGATCATGTTCGTGGCCCGGCACCTCTACCACTACCTCGTACCATTGCTGTAGGTCTTTGGCAATGGCGTCGAGGGAATCTCGCCCAGCTTCGGTCAGCTGCTGTTGTACACCCTTCATCTGCGAAATTCGAGAAGCAGTTTCAAAAGCGATCTCCACAGCTTGATCATGAAGTTCGGCTGCCTCGTGTAGGATCGCATCATCTTTCGATGGTCCGCACGCGCAGAGTAGAAAAATAATGGCTAGTCTTTTCATTCGATTAGTTCTGCGTTTTCTAGGATAAATACAAAATGGTCAAAGTCACTATTATTAAGCTTCAGCGTTCCCCGTACCCGGATGATCTCATCCGGAATGAACCGTCTCGGATTCTTCGCAAACTGCACTTCGGCTATCGTCTCCTGCCCAACACCGCCGCCGCAAAAGAAGCAAGAGGCGTAAGGCATCTTGGAAAGAACGATGGTGCGCCGGTCATACTCTAGCGGCAAATAATACCCCCTAAGCGTCAATGGCTGTCCATTTTTTGCCAGGATAGCCTCATCGAAAATGGGCATCTCAGCCTGTCCACCCAACTCATCAATGTATTGGAGTTCGAATCGCACCGAGGCAAATGTTTCCCAACCTTCCAATCCATTGAAAAAAGACAGCAGCGTAATAATCAGAGTAAATGGCATGATCTTAACCAGTAATGTTATAAATGTAGATGTCAATCGAAGCACCCGTCTCCCGCAACGGCAAGTGAAGCCAAAACTTACGCATCACTTCACCCTTGACCATCAACAAAGCACCTAGCATCAACAAAACTGGCACAAAATGCGGTCGATGTCGAGTGAAACCTTGAAAAAAGCCAAGATTGCCACCGCAAAGACCAAGCCCAAAAGGGCCAATCATACATATTACAAGCCCTGGTGAGGCAGAAACCGACGCCAAGATCCAGCTGGTGAGCTCGCATCGGGATAGGCCAACAGGCAGCGATGGCACCCTTTGGCTACTTCCCAACTCATCAGATGATATGAACGTCTGGAAGGTCATCACAACTTCTGCTCAAGGGTTTTAAGATCTTCTGCTGTAAAGGATAGCCCCCCGAAAATGCGTTCGTAGTAGAGATCCTTCAGCCCTTCATGATAGGCATATACTTCCTGCACGAAGTCGAGGTGACTGTCTCTATCCGTCGCGGAGAGCG
Organism: Bacteroidota bacterium; assembly: GCA_039191945.1. Taxonomy (GTDB): domain Bacteria; phylum Bacteroidota; class Bacteroidia; order Cytophagales; family Cyclobacteriaceae; genus JAWPMT01. Next base: position 12,756 of record JBCCXG010000035.1, on the reverse strand, counting down.
CAGAAAACTGCTCATGTACCATGGCCGCAGGTGCCATCCAGGCCCACTGATCGAGCAGCGCGTTTCTCTTGCGCACTTGTGCTTCGAACTGTGCTTTCATCGCATTGGCTTCCTTGTCCAGTAAAGTGAAGCTCGCGTAGTACCACTTATCAAAATTCGTTGTATCGCCGTCGTTATAATGTGGATTGTCTTGGTAAAACTGGTCCAAAACGAAAGTCTTCGGATTTTGCCAGTTCTGATCATTGAGGGTACGAACGGTATGTATGACTTCCGAGCGATTGGGCAATGGTTCATTAGCCAAAACGAACAGATTGAGCATAGCCGGTGTGATCAGTGCAAACAGCAACCAAACACCTAAACCAATCATTGCGCTCAGTGCAGCACTCCGGCGTAGCCACACGACGATCCCCATCAGAGCCACCCAAATCAGGCAGTAGCCGTAGGCAAGCAGAAGCCATCGAAAAAACAACGCACCGTAATCCAATATAGAAATGCCCTGCAACAGGAATCCCAACAGCAACAATACCGTCGCCAGACCCAGTACAATTTTGATTCGCAAAATACCCTTGCTCAAAAGCACGGTCCTGAGGGAGGTGGACTGAGACTGAAGCATCGGCAAGGTTCCTCCCTCCTTCTCCGCAGCGTAGAGATTGTAAAATAGCGCCACGACCAACAATGGGAAAAGGAAGACAAAAACGTAGGATAAATCGAAATTACCAGTAAGCAGTTTCATGGGATTGGCCAGTTCGCTGGTGTTCACCTGCCGGGCCAGATCTGTCACATTGAAGCCATAGTACGCCGGAAACAAGTCGCGTTGTCCGAGACACAAGCCTGCGGCTGGGGGCGGGTCGTGGGCCAGGTAATAAGTAAAGTGCTTCGTCCAACCAACGCCAGTTGGAGAGACCGCAGCCTGATACTTCTTCTCGTTCGCGGCTATGGTGGTGTCGAGCTGTACCCAAGTCAGAAGACTGTCAAATTGCTGGCGCTCAAATTGCTGTACTTGCTTGATGCGAGCATCCTGTTTGTCTACCTCAAACTTACCGAAGTAGATCCCATATACCCCAGCGCACAATACGACAAGGAGCAGCACTTTAAGTGTATGGCTCCTCCAGAGGTTGCGCCATTCGAAAGACAAAATGTGCAGTAGCTTACTCATAGGACGGATATTTTTCTAGCGGACACCGAGGAAATGCCAAACAATACCAGAAGCCAAAAAACTAAGGCAGCTATACTGCGCCACTGGTTAGACAAGATGCTGGCTGTGCTAGGTAGCTGATACTGAAATGGTTCGATGCTGGCCCACATCTTTTTGTCCAGTTTATAGTCACTGTAGGCAATGCCGGGCTTGTGATTGACTTCCATGTCCTTATTCATTTTCTTCACGAAGCCCCTTCGATAACTCTCAGCGGCCCGCGCAAAGGTCACGTGATGCTGGAAATCTGTCCCTGCCAACGCCATGGACAAGTTCCTTACCGCCAGGTACGGATTGATAAAACCCGCCCACTCCGACACTCGATTTTGCTGGTAGAAGATTTGCTCTACTTTGGAGAACTCCTCATCATATACCTGGTCGGTATACTCCTCCCCAGCTTGCATGGCAATCCCACTCCAATTGACCGGTAATTCTTCAATGGTCTCAACGCCATACTGATCCAGAACTTCCTGCCGCAAAGAGGCCAGGCGCACGTCCGAAGGATTGTGGCCATCGATCCCGTTCTTCACCTTGTTTTTGATCGTCTTGCGAAAGTCAAACTGTGAAGGTGTGGGGTAGACTTTGGCGGCGAGGTTTGTTGTGGCCTTGGGTAAGATGATACAGGACACGATCCACAAACCCAGTAGTGTCAGAAGCGCCACGCCGGAGGTTCTGGCGAAACTTGAGATCAGGACTGAGAGCAACACAAAGACCAGGAAGTAGAGGGCATAACCTAGCGTGAGCATGAAAAACTTGGTATTGACCTCGGGGTCCAGGCTCGCAGATTGACGGTCCAGCAGCAGGTAAGCCAACAGCACTATCGGAATGAAAACGAGCAAGACCATCAGATAGGTGCCCCACACCTTGCCTGCAAATAGCTGCCGCATGGTCAAGCCCTGTCCATGGATAAGCCTCAGCGTCCCTTCCTCGCGCTCTCTACTGAAGATGTTGAACGTAAGAAAAATGACCATGAGCGGAAGGAGGATCTGTAAAATCAAAGCCGCCGTCATCTCACCAAAACGGGTCATGCTGTTACTCTCTTGCGCAGCGCTAAAGAGGATTTCATTTTGCTTGTGAGCTTCGAGAAAGACTGAAATACCCGTATAGTTGTCCAATCCCACATCCAAGAAACTCAGCACGGGCTTTGGCTTAAAGGCAAACTGCCCGTAATGCGCTGCACTGTGAGGATGCTTTTCTCCTTGATTGACCCACTGGTCGTACATCTCAGCTTGCGCCTCCTCTCGTTGCGCCTGCAGTTCCTTTTGTCCCTGCCTTCCTACCAGCACGGCGGTCAACATCAATACGATCAGCAAAGCAGCAGTCACTTGCAACCGGACGTCTCTGAGGGCAGTGAGAAATTCCTTCTTAATGAGCAACCTCAACATGGCTGTGTGATTTCATGGTTTCCAAATACAATTGCTCTAGTTCGCCAAGAGAGATTTCATCCGCCTTAAGGGAATGAACCAATTGTCCGGCCTTCATAATACCGATGTGTGTACCGCTCTCCTTAGCCCGAAACAGATCATGCGTCGCCATCAGGATAGCTACACCGTTGGCTCGCATCTCTTGGAGCAGCTGCGCAAAATCGTTGCTCGCCTGTGGATCCAAGCCTGAGGTAGGTTCATCCAGCAGCAGATTGTCCGCTTGCTTCGCCTTGGCAATCGCGATACCTACTTTTTGGCGCATCCCTTTGGAGTATTGTGAGACCCGCTTTTGAATAGCATCGGATTGCAGACCGACCGAAAGAAGCAGCTCCTGTGCTGATGCTTTGTCTGGCTTCTCACCACTCAGTCCCGCGAAAAACTGCAAGTTCTCCAGCCCTGATAGGTTGCCATAGAGGTTAAGATTCTCCGGGATGTACGCCAGGTGCTTTTTCGTCGAGGCAGACTCCCTGATGACATCGAGACCGTTCACCATAGCTTGCCCGCTACTAGCTTCAATGAATCCCATGAAAAGGTTGATGGTGGTCGTCTTGCCGGCGCCATTGGCCCCCAGAAGACAGTACACGTCTCCTTGATTGACGGATAGGTCCAAAGCGTCCAAGGCGGTAAATCCGCCATATTTTTTCGTCAGATTTTGAGCTTGTAACATAGATCGGTTTCGTTCGGGTTTTAGCTTCCTTTCATTTTTGTATACTGCCTATGGATGCGATCGTCTCACCCCGATTGACCGGGGGTGTACCCAGGATGTACATGATCGTACCGCTCCTCTCAGCGTGTACTTCAGCGATGGTTTCATTGAAAAAATTGGTGATGTACCCCAGCTTCATCCCTTGCAGGACATAATCGCCGCTTGCCTTTAATGGGTAGAAGAAGCCGTCGTGCAAGCTACTCATCGACGTGCGCTCAGACACCAGAGCTACCTGGTCCATCACCACGGGCTGCCCAGGAGTTATTTTAAGATGACATAGCACGCTCTCTACTGCCGTTACAATTTGATCGACATACTGCACTTCTACCAAACCCAGGCGGCCACATTCTATATCCACCGACGGAATGCCCTGCTTGTAGGCTTCTGCCGAACAGTAGAGACTAGGGGACCCCTCTTTGATGTAGTCTTGCTCGGTGGTATTGAAGATGACTACGTGATCAAAGCCCATATGAAGGGCCATTTGCTTGGATTGCTCAGAAAGATCCGGCCAGTCATCGTGGTGATAATAGGCACAATAAGACATAAGATCCTCGGGTGCATCCCCACTGTGCATATCCAAGAAATAGTCACACCGCCCTATCACCTCCTTCGATAGATAGGCGGCGAGTCGGTCAGTGATTGTACCATTGGCGTTCCCTGGAAAAGCCCGGTTGAGGTTTTTCTGATCAGCTGGACTACGGTAGGGAGACCGTCCCAGGAAACTGCCCACATTAGCAATCTGAACGAGGATGACCGTACCATTGAGTTGCCCAGGGTCAATCCTGCCAATCAGCTCCTGTCCGGCTAAGATCGGGGCGTATTCATAGCCGTGGACACCAGCAGTAATGCCCAATACAGGCCCATCCTCTGTTCCGTGAAAAATCGTAATGGGTATGATGGTCTCGTAGGATGATGCATCTGACAGAGTAATGGAAAAGTGTCTTTTCGTTCCTGGCACCACCTCTTGCCCATCAAAGCGAAATGCAGTTTGCGCACCCAGTCCAAGTGATAATAGGGTGATAAGGCAAATAGTCATTGATTCCTTCATAGGGTACTCAGCTAATTGTTCGAAAAGAAGTCAAGCACTGTCTGCAACAGTATTGGCCTTCCGCATTTTACATAGCAGCCCAGGACATCGGACACTCCCGTTCAGAAGGCCATCGTGAGCACCTAGTCGGAAACAGGAAAAGAAATGTGCGCTTAATGGGTTTGAGCCTAATTGACCTATGGGTTTCATACATGTAAATCTATAGCACAACCCTAAATTTATGCAACATAGTTGCATTTGTTTACAGGAGTGGCTGGACGCCTTTCCCATGTATTCCTTTGTGCTTTTCCTATCGGGGTCGCTGCACAGCTCAATAGCCACAGCCCAATATTTCTTGATGCTTGTCCTCACCTGTCTTACCACTCACCATCATTGGATATTCAGATGGCCAGAAGAACTGACGGTTCACTCCCAAATTGTGCCCGTTTACTTCCCGGAGATTACCTCGTGTTGCTTCAGGACCGACCTTTAGCGCAAAATCACTAACAACGTATTTATGCGATTCTCACTGTTGACTTTATTAATGGTTTGCCTTTGCGGCGCAGTTAGCGCGCAAAGTGCATACGACAAATTGCTCGGTGGCAAAAAGAAAGCGAATGTTACTTTCTATGCTGACGAAGCAAGGACACAACCCATCACAAAGCTCGAAAAAGGGCAGACTGAGTTTTGGGCCGTGGCTCCTCTGAACAAAAAGCACTTTAAGTTCCCACTCGGTAAGTTCGCGGGCTACGCAGAAATTGATCGCGTAGAGGTAAAGGCTGAAGTAGCCAACCTACGGAACGGCGCTTCTACGAAAGATGTACAGGTATACTGGGATCAGCCACAAATCGATGGCACCTTTTCCGAACTTGCCAATGGCGCTGGGGAGGTAATGGTTAAGTTCAAGATCGATGAAGATGTAAACTTCATGAACCGGATTGACGACCTGGTCGAAGCCGGCAATAAGTCGTACCAACTGGACCTGTACGTTGGCGACGATGATGAGCCGATAGGCTATGGCGCATTGGATTGGGACTTCTCTGACGGAGGAGAGTCTTACAAGTCTGCCGCGCTAGCCAGTCGTGCGGACTACACCTTCGGTTTGGATGATGGGGTTGTTGATCCCGAGTTCAAAGCCAAAGTGATTGCTGACATTGAGCGACGCTTCAAAATCAAGGTCTATCAGTCGGCGCACGGCGAGCGAGTACCCTATACACGTGATTTGACCTTCTACCGAAGGAATCAGATCGGAATGACTTTCAAAGATTTGGAAGATGGTAAATGCTACACGGGTGGGATCTCTGCCTTCGAGGTAGGTTCTCAACCCACCGGGCCATTCATCTATGAAAATGATGGCACCAAGACTACTGGAGACGAAATCCCTTGCGATCGAGTAGACAAGTAATCTATATATAGCCTGATCTAAAGCAGGTCAAGCACAAGCCCTTGCCTTTTAAGGTGAGGGCTTTTTTTGTGCGTCTTCGCCAGCAACTTCTTCGATAGACTGTCCATCTGCGAGAAAAAACCAGTTCATGAGCGGACAGACCTAAAACCTCCTCTATCTACAAAGTACTGATAATCAACAAATAGCCAAGAAGGGCATGCTATTTGTTCTACATAATTTGAATTAATAATCAAACTGAACTCGTTGATGAGTAACGATCGACTCCCACCTTCTTGGATCAACAGGCTCTTGCGTGCACTCTGCAAGGACGACTTGGTGGAAGAGATCGAGGGTGATTTGCTGGAATTTTACAAAGATTGGAACACAAAGTATGGTCGTGCCTCGGCCAATCGACGCTACCTCTGGCACTCCCTAAAGTTTCTACGTCCCTATTCGATCAAACGAATGACCACGAAAACTACCTATCCCACTATGTTTTTCTACTATCTAAAAGTGGCCTGGCGGTCCCTCCTAAAACATCGAATGTACGCCACCATCAAAGTCGGAGGCTTTGCCATTGGCGTCGCAGCCTTTTTGCTGATATCACTCTTCCTATGGGATGAGGTGACCTACGATCAGCATTATGAGCAAGGTGACCGGCTCTTTCGAGTGGTCAATCAACTGGAGGGAGAAGATATGTGGACCTCCTTTCCAGCCCCAGCATCCACGGTCATCAGAGAGAACTATTCAGGAATTGAAACCATCGCCAGACTTATCCCCTACAATGGTTGGTTTGACGCAGGGGACAATCAATTTCGAAAGTCCAATGACACCAAAAGCCTTTTTGAAACGGGATTTGCCTATGCCGACCCCGAACTGCTGGATATCCTCGAAGTCCCCATGATTTATGGTACCCGTGACGCTGCCTTGTCTCAGCCTCGTAGTATCGTGATCTCTAGACGCAAGGCGGAGAAGTACTATCCGAATCAAGACCCTGTGGGTCAACAGCTATTTTTGAATGAAAACACGGAGACACCCTACGTGATTGGAGGAGTGATGGAAAACTTCCCTAAGAAATCACATGTGGACTTCGATTTTTTCATCACCTTGTCTCAGCATGAATTTTGGCCAGGTGAGCAGTCCAGCTGGTGCTGCTGGAACTATAATGTCTACCTCCGGCTCAATGACGGAACGGATCCCCTGGCACTGGGGCAACAGCTAAAAGGTCTGTCCGAGTACGTGGCAGAATATCAGGAGCGAAATAGTCCTTCGGAAGCGGAGATTACCCGGGAAAAGCACAGTTTCGTCTTACAACCCCTCGATGAGATCCACTTACCACAAGATTTCATTCACGACACGTTTGATCATGGTAGCTGGCCCATTGTGTGGTTGTTTGTGGCCATCGGCACTATGGTGCTCCTTTTGGCTTGCATCAATTTTGTCAATCTATCTACCGCCAAGGCGGCCAACCGGGCGAAAGAGGTCGGCATTCGAAAGGTTGTGGGCTCTGGCAAGCGACAGTTTGTGCATCAGTTTCTAACGGAGTCTTTCGTTGTCTGTCTCCTGGCTGTAGTTGTCGCACTGATCCTTGTTGCTTTGGTGATGCCCTACTTCAACAGTGTAACGCAAAAATCCTTGTCCCTACCCTGGCTTTCGTGGTGGTTCCTGCCAGGAGTTTTGGTTTTTGTCGCGTTTGTTACGGTCTTTTCGGGGCTGTACCCTGCCTTCTATTTGTCGAGGTTCAGGCCTATTCAAGTGATTAGGGGGAATCTTAGTCTGGGCAGTAAGAACACCAACTTCCGATCGGTCATGGTCATCTTTCAGTTTGCCGCGTCCATCATCATCATCGTTGGGGCTTTGCTCGTTTATCAGCAGCTCAATTTCATTCTCAACAAGGACCTGGGTTTTGAAAAAGAGCGCGTCCTGTTGATCCACGGTGTCAATACGATGAATGAAAAGAGTGTGCTTTTTAAAGAAGAAATCAAGAACCTCTCCGCGGTCACCAATGCTGCCCTCACCAGCTACATTCCGATCTCAGGAACCCGTAGAGACACTAATCCCTTTTGGTTGGAGGGCAGACGGCAGGTCGATGCCGGGGTGGGTGCGCAGTTTTGGTATACAGACAGAGACTACTTGGAGACTTTGGGGATGGACTTAGTGGCAGGGAGGGAATTCCGGGATATGGCACAAGACTCTGCGAGTATCATCATCAATGAAGAGATGGCCCGGCAACTCAACCTTGACGATCCTTTAGGTGCCAGACTGGACCACTTTCGCCGTACCTGGACAGTGATTGGCGTAGTGCAGGACTTCCATTTCGAAAGTATGACGGAGGAGATTGGACCCTTGGCCTTAGGTCCTGGCCTCTTTGGAGATGTGATGGTGGTAAAACTGCAGTCCCAAGACCTTAGGGCGCTCGTCGACAACATATCGGAGGTCTGGGACAACTTCATGCCTAACCAACCTATCCGGTTCACCTTTATGGATGACGCTTTCAAAAGAACTTATGAAAACGTAGGTAGGACCGCAGCAATGTTCACCGCCTTTGCCATCCTGGCCATCTTCATCGCTTGCCTGGGCCTGTTTGGCTTATCAGCCTTCCTGGCCGAGCAGCGACGCAAGGAGATTAGCATTCGAAAAGTACTCGGAGCCACGCACAGGAATCTTTTCGGATTACTCACTTTCAACTTCCTAAAAATGATTGGGATCGCGCTGGTGTTGGCTATACCGGTGGCGATAGCAGTGATGCAGGCCTGGCTGCAGGACTTCGAATACGCTGTACCCATTGGATGGGAAGTCTTTGTCATAGCGGGTATAGGTATCACATTCATCGCACTACTGACCGTAAGCTTCGAGTCGCTCAAAGTGATTTTCACTAACCCAGCAGAAGGTCTCAATGCAGAATGACGGCCATTTCAATGAAAGAAAGCAATAAATAAATATGAGAAAAGTATACATCGGAGAATTGGAAGAAGTCATCCTCTTGTTGGTCGCCATGCTCCAGGAAGAAGCGTATGGCGTCGCTATCACCAAGGAGATTCAAAGCCAGCTCTCGAGGAATATCAGCGTGAGTGCAGTACATGCCACGCTTCATCGACTCGAGAAAAAGGGGTACGTAGAGTCTTTTATGGGAGGTGCAACCTCCGAGCGCGGTGGCCGAAGGAAGCGATTCTTCAAGGTGACGCCTGCAGGTGGAGCCATATTGAAAGAAATACAGACGGCTCGTGATTTGCTTTGGAGCCGCCTACCTCCCAATGCATGGACCACATGAGCGGGTCTCATCAACCCCCTAGGTGGGTACTGGGATTCCTCGCTGTGCTGTGTAGGTCTGATGTCCTGGAGGAGATCGAAGGGGACCTCCTGGAGTTTTACGACGAATGGACAAAAGACGGCAAAAGAGGCAGTGATCTCCTCTTTGTCTGGCACGCCCTCAAGTTCCTTCGACCACACACTTTGAAAAGACCTTTTTATCACTCAAAACGATCCTATATGCTCCGCAATCACATTACCGTTTCTCTTCGGCAGATCATTAGAGCCAAGGGCTATGCCGCGCTCAATGTCTTGAGCCTTACCTTGGGCATGGTCGCCTTCATCCTGATTCAACTCTGGGTGGGCTTCGAATGGTCCGTAGACAGCTTTCACGAGAAAAAGTCCCGGCTGTACTCAGTGTACTACACCGCCAAAGGTGTGGATGCGCCCATCGGCGGCTATCGCATCCCGTGGGGATACAAGTCGCCCACCTGGAATTTCAAAGAGGATTTCACGGATCAGCTCATGGCATCCCTACCGGGCATCGCGAAAGCTACAGAGTATCAGGCATTGTACGAATTGCCCTGGGGCTATCCGCATACCTTTCAGCTGGGTGAAAAAATCCACAAGATCAAAGGATCGCTGGTCGAGGAAGACCTTTTGGATATGTTTTCAGTGAAGATACTTGCCGGCCAGCAAGTGGGGGCGTTGACAAAGGCTACTGATATCGTCATTTCCGAGCGGATGTCCAATCTCTTCTTTGACTCCCCCGCCGCGGCTGTCGGAAAGACCTTGAGGTACGAAAACCGAAAAGACCTGGTCGTGACCGCCGTCTTCGAGGACCTTCCTTCCAATAGCTCTCTGCAGTTTGACTACCTGCTGAGCTGGAAGTTGCTGCATACGGGGGAGGTATACAATGCATCGGGCACATCCATGATCTTTCTGTTGCTGGAAGAAGCCGCGAGCGTCGCCCAAATCGAGCCTCTGTTCAAGAACTTCCTTCATGAGCGACTGGTTGGCCATGTAGAAGAAGAGGTTAACTTGGGGCTGATCCCCTTCGACGAGATGCATCTGCATTCAGACTTCGTGAACGGTGTCCCTGAAGGTGGACGCGTGGAGTACCTCAATCTCTTTACCTGGGTGGGTATCTTTATTTTAGCATTGGCCACTTTCAACTTCTCGGGCTTGGCGACTGCAAGGTCGGTCCGGCGTTCCAAAGAGATTGGCATAAGGAAAGCCATTGGTTCCTCGAGGTCACAGCTCGTGGGTCAATTTTTGGTGGAGTCGGTATTGCTCTCTTTGATTGCAATTAGCTTTTCCCTGGTGATCGTGCAGTTGATGTTGCCTATCCTCAATACCGCTTTGGACCTGAAACTAAGCTTTCCTTACGGCGAAACCTCATTTTGGCTCATGATCGCGGGCATTACGATTTGTACGGGCGTGCTATCTGGGGCTTATCCTGCCCTGTACCTGGCCTTTCAGCACATCAACAAGATGCTCAGAAAAGAATTCAAGTTATCCCCTGGTGCGGTTCGTTTTCAAAAAGGTCTGGTGCTGTTTCAATCTTTTGTGACGACCTCGATGCTCCTCTGGACGATCGTCGTTTATCATCAAACGCAATATGTCCGAAATAGCGACTTGGGATACGACCGAGAAGGGATTATCTATATCTCCGTGGAAGGTGAACTCACGACAAAGTACCTGCTCTTCAAAGAGGAGCTGACCAAAATGCCCGGTATTGCGCAAGTAGATCGCTCTAGCGAAGCACCTCACGAAATGAAGTTCGAGGTGGCAGACGCCATCAACTGGCAAGGAAAGGAGCCCGGGCAGCAGGTGGGATTCTTCCCCACTTCAGTGGGTTTTGACTATTTAGAAATGATGGACCTGCAAGTAGCAGAGGGTCGAGGCTTTTCGAGGTCGGTCACCACGGACACTGCCGCCTTCATGATCAACAAAGTAGCAGCAAAGCAAATAGGGATGGAGGACCCCGTCGGCAAGTGGATCTCAGCGTGGGACAAACGGGGCCAAATCATTGGTGTATTGGAGGACTATCATATCAACAGTTTGCATGAACCTATTCGCCCATTGATTGTGGACGTAAAGGAAGACTTGTACTTCGGCAACATTCTGATCAAAACTCGTCCCGGGCAAATGGCCGACGCGATCCGAAGTACCGAGCTAGTGGCCAAGCAAATCAACCCGAATTATGCAGTGGACATCAAGTTTCTAGACGTGGAGTACGGGAAGATGTATAAGAGTGAGCTCATCGCATCCAAGCTGGGTAGCGGCTTCACTCTGATAGCCATTATGATCTCTTGTTTGGGACTACTGGGCCTCGCGGTGGTTGCCGCCGAGCAACGTAGAAAAGAAATGGGTGTGAGAAAGGTCCTAGGGGCATCGCTGGTAGACCTCATTGGTATCTTTACCAAGAAGTTCGTTGTGCTGGTCAGCATTGCCTCACTGATCGCATTGCCTGTGACTTACCTATTTCTTCGAGACTGGCTTCAGGGATTTGCCTATCACATCGCCTTAAGTTGGCTGCACTTTTTCGCCGTGTTGTTCGCATCGCTCGTGCTCGCATTTTTGTCCATCAGTATTCAGGCCCTAAAGACGGCCCGATTAGATCCTGTAGACACCCTAAAGCTGGAATAGCAACTACGACTTTACTTTCGGATTATTATTAGAACGAAAGTTATTTGGTTTAATATCCAAAAGGGAGGTCTAAGGTCTCCCCTTTTGTGTTTGAGGGCCAAAGGATTATTGGACCATGACTTCGATGCCCAGGTTCGGTTCACTGATGGGATCTCCCCCTCTAGCGTACCCCTGGCAGACGGATAGAGTACTGCGCTACATCAGGGTGTCTACGCTGGGTCGATCAGATATGAGATGAATCAGTTAGTCATTCGCTGATTGTCCTTTTGCAGTAATCCATCCCTGCCTAAATTCCTCGTTACCAACATATTGCCATTACCTATGATCGAAATTGACCCTAAGCATCAACCCCTACTGCTCGAGGCACTGGAAGACATGATGTACAAACTATCCCTGCAGCTGGAAGACTTCAAAGGCGGACCCCTGGATAGCGAAAGGAAAAGGCTGACCCAAAAGCAGCAGCAGTTGGAAAGTCTGCAGCACGCCGTTTCATCCTGGCGTCCTTAAAACAAGGGAACTGGACCTGTCAGCCGATTGAGGGATGCAATCGCTAACCGGGATAACTTGCTATTTTTGATAGGTGAGTGCAAGAAGCGAATACAAGCAACAACAATAGCCCATGGAAACCATCCAGATGATCGAAACGCAAGCCACCGAGCTTGTGCGAATTTTTGAGCTGCAACGGAAGAATCAGTACAAAATCGGCAATACGTCAATAGCTGAGAGAAAAGCAAAGCTCGACAAACTTCACAAAGCCGTTCTGCATTATCGAGGAGACATTCGACAAGCCCTTCATGATGATTTTGGTAAGCATCCTTCTGAAGTTGACTTATCCGAGATCTACCCTGTCACGAGTGAGATCAAGCACGCAAAGCGGAGTCTACGTAAATGGTTAGGCGCCAATCGCCGGCCCACGCCGATTGCGTTGTTGGGAGCGAGCTCTCGCATCAAATACGAGCCCAAAGGTGTAGTCCTGATCATCTCTCCGTGGAACTTCCCGATCAATCTCACGCTGGGTCCATTGGTTTCGGCAATTGCAGCAGGAAATTGTGTGATGATCAAGCCCTCTGAAATGACCCCCCATACCTCCGCTCTAATGAATAAACTGATTTCGGAGCTATT
>JBCCXG010000034.1:0-17730 GCA_039191945.1 Bacteroidota bacterium | reverse complement strand
TCTAAAGCGAAAAGACATGCGGGCCATTTGGAAAGGGCACATACAGTTTTCTCTTGTCACCATACCGATTCGGATCTACAATGCAATTGATACAGCGCAAAAGGTCAGTTTCAATTTATTGTCAAAAGAAACGCACAACCCGGTCAAGTACGAGAAGCGCGATAAGGTCACCGGTGATGTACTGCGAAGCGAAGACATCGTAAAAGGGTACCAGTATGAGCCAGGGCAGTTTGTGATTGTGGAAGACGATGATTTTCAGAAGATCAAACTAAAAAGTACCAAGCTCATTGAGATTGAGGGATTCGTCGATAAGTCAGAAATCCACCACACGCTTTTCGATGCTCCCTATTTCGCGGGCCCGGATGGCGATGTGGCAGGCAAGACCTACGCACTATTGTGCGAGACACTCCGGCAGTCAGGGAAAGTAGGTGTAGGTAAGGTGGTGCTCAGGGATCGCGAGAGCGTCGTACTCTTGACGCCTCATGAGTCTGGCATCCTGCTTTACAAGTTGCGGTATCCTGAGGAAGTGCGCAATATCCTGGACGTCCCTCAGATGCCGAAGGAGACTGCTGCCGATCCCGATCAGCTCAAACTGGCCAACACCTTGGTGGATTCTATGACCAAGAAGTTTAAAGACATCGCTTTCGAAGACAAGTACAACAATGCGCTAAGGGAGGTGATCGATGGTAAGATTGAGGGTAAAGAGGTCGTCATCGTGAAAGAAGAGGAGCCGGAGGTGGTTGATATCATGACTGCACTGAAGCAGTCTATCGAAGATGCGAAGATGGAAAAGAAGCCGATGGAGAAAGCATCAGGAGAGAAAGAAGAAGAGCACCAAGCGAAAAAAGCAAGTTAACTTTGCATCATGGCAAAGGTGATCAAGTTTCCTGTAGAGCCGCCTAGAAAACTTGGCCCCAAAAAGGTCCACAAGCGGAAAAAGGCAGATCCCGAAGACCACGGGCAATTGAATCTATTCAATCAGATAGTTGCGGAAACGCGTGTCCGTAGCTTACAATCTGGCAACGATTTCTTCGAGGAAGCACTTGCATTGGATGATCAGGGAGATCCCTTTGCAGAAAACATGTACCTCCGGGCCATTGAGCATGAGCAGTCCATTGCAGATGCTTACTGCAATCTCGGTATTTTGATGTCCAGAAGGGAGGAATACGCTAAGGCGGTAGACTATCTCACGAAGTCACTAGCGGTCAATCCTCGGCATTTTGAGGCGCATTACAATCTGGCCAATGTCTACTCGGATCTTGGCAATTTCGGCTTGGCCAAAATGCATTACGAAATCTCTACGGAGATCGCACCCAGCTTCCCAAATAGTTATTACAATCTCGGGCTTGTTTTAGTCTCGTTGAAGCAATACGATGCGGCAGCTCAGGTGATACAGCAGTATATTGAGTTGTCTCCTGATTACAACCACGAAGTGGCACATGACCTGATCAGGACGCTAAAAGATTTTGGACGCTAACGGGGGACAACTAAGACGAGAAGTAGCTACCTAAAAAACTAACTTTATCTTCATGAAAACATCCACTGACATCTTGCGAGAGCACTTTGAGCAATTGAAACAGACGATACCTGAAGTCTATGCCAAAGCTGCGGTCCCTCAGGAAGAAACCCGAGAGGACAAGCTCTTCGAGATGCTCAAGAAAACCTTAAGTATCATCGAAGCGGTCTATTTCCAAAACCGAGAGGCATTTACAATGACCCGGGCGGAGGAGTACGCCAAGATTGTCAAGGAGCTACAGTCCATGGGGTTTGGCTATCGGGCCAATGAGGAACTACTGGAGAAAGTCGCAGCATCTGCTTTGATGAAGGCCAAGCTCCCTATGGAGAAGGCCAAAGGAATCAACCGTGAGCAAGATAGCTCGAAGCAGGCCATGTGAAGCTGGGCTTTTGAGCTAGTCCGCCTTGCACAGGTCCTTCAATCGTTTCTTACCTGTACGGAACGATATTTTGTTCGGTACGACTCGCCTGGGAGTAAGGGCGGGAACCAGTGCTTCGCAGGTAGTTTCACAGTCGTCCGTAGCGCACGGACAGCGCTCCAGGCAATCGCGATATCGCGCGTCTCTAGCGGCTTTTTCTTCCTCTGAGGGCTCCTGATAGGTGATTTCATCCTTCCGATCCTGTACGTTGAAGTAGGTAAGGAAGCCATTCTTGCAGTAGGTGCTGACGAACTGACTGTAATCGTAACCCTTCTCTCGGCGCTGAAGTAGGAGGTCGACGTCCCGGTGACCTGATTCCAATTCATAAGATCCGGTGGCAATCACGTTGATTTGATTGTTGTAAAACTCGAAAAGGTCGAAGGTGACCCAACCTGTATCTAGCACCATATTTTTTAGACTGACCACGTACTCTGTCGGTCGATTAAACTTCTTGTCGAATCCTCCCAGGAAAAAGGCTGCTACAAAACGCTTGAGCGGTCCGACGTTTTCCTTCCATCGATCATCCATCCCCACCAAGGCCAGCTCACGCGCAGCACCTTCTACGATTTCCATATTTTTTATTCTCATCTCGAGAGAACTAATGTCGGTGGATCCCGTCAATGTATCGACAAAGTCAAACTCCATTGACAACTTCCCTCGGAAGTCTAGCAGGTCGCGCTTGAGATTGTCCACTGCTGGGCCATTGAGGTTTTCAATCACTTCATGCAGCTGCAAACTGTCTACGGAATAGGCACCGGAGACAACCAATGTGTCAGCGCTCTTAACAAAAACGTTGAGGGGTTCATTCTGTACAATGATCCCTTCGTACATCTGAGCCCGCATTTCCTGCATTTGTAGCATACTCTCGTTCAATGAGCCGCGCGCACGAAACTGGTCGATTTCAAAGGTCTCACCACCTACAATGGGTCGGAATAAGATCCTGTCTATGTTGGCATCCGCATAGGTGACTCTGGAACTCTTCAGGAAGTTGATCAGTGAGAAAGCAATGGCCTGTTCCTCTTCATTTCCTTCTGGCCGCTGCAAAGTGTAGGACAAGCAGCTGGGACATTGTTGGGTCGGGAGGGAGGCTTCACGCTCATCCTGCGTGGCCAGTTCCTGCTCGCATGTGTATTCGAATGCTGGGGTACTGGACAAAATACTGGTGAGATCCAATAGCTTCGAATTCAAATGCAGGGTGTCTACCTTGATCGGATTGCCCAATAGGATAAACCCTAATAGATCTTCCATCTCTGAGTCGACAATCTCGAAATCTGCCGTTTCGTACTTACCGCTAAATCGATTGATGCGCACTCGGTCATTGTTGTAATCGAAGTCTCCCGACAAATCGCTGAAGGAGATCACATCATCCCCTTTGAGGAAATCGAATCGCAATCCCTCCAGACCTAGGCTACCCGAGCGTTGGGCACTCAGCAGTACATTCAGTCCTTTGGCCCCCCGGTGTTCGTTGAGATTGAAGTCAAAAGTCATTTTGCCCTCCAGATTTTCTAATCGACTCAGGTTTTGGTCGATGGGACATATGAGCGACAGGTACTTCTTTGCTGTCCGCAAGTCCAGCTCTTGTGCTCCAGGGGTGGTCAGAACGAGCGTATCCTTCGTCAGATTCATCTCTATGGCCATGACCTCATCTCCCAGGCCGGCCGCAAACTGAAAGGACATGGGTGCCTCGATGCGATTGTCCCGCAGGCGTAACACACCTTCCATATCCAGGATCTGCGCGTTGATGTCCAACTCCTCATTGTACAACAATGTAGGGCCACTGTCCAGGTAGAGGTCGAATCTACCGTTGACGCTGCGCAGGTCTATGCCGACGTCTGCCTTGAACGATAGCGGTTCCGCCATGTGTGTCCCCAAACCGAAATCCATTCCCCACCGACAGGCCCAGTCGGCTATATCCGTGATTTGCGCTTTCAAATCGGCTGAGACCGCCAAGGTTGGAGCCTCCGTCATCCGAATGTCCACCGCCAGCGTATCTTTGATGGAGGCTTGTTGTACCAGTATGTCTACACTTTCCGCTACGTTGATCGTGGCAGACAGACTTACATCTTCCATTTCTTTCGGGTACATGCCCGCGACGCCCTCCATTTCAAAGAGGCTGTCCATATTGACCTCATAAGATGCGACTTGCAGGTCTTTGACGTAGGCGTACCTTTTGACTTTATCGAGGATAGATCGCGCAAAGGCTTCATCTAAGGTGATGGTCGTGGCACTATCCGGCTTGGGGACCGCATGAATCAACTCCTTGACGTTTAGGGGGCCGGCATTGATCCTAAAATCCTCCAGTACGATGCGGTCATCTTCACTAAAGAGAAAAGCGACAAAGTCTCTGATACTACCCGACGTGATGGACAGGGGATAGTCATTGAGTACAAAACTTAGCTCTGGATTCACGTAAGCCTGGTTGAAGGCGATGCGGCCCGCGGCATCATTCAGCTTCAGTGGAATAGGCAGACCGATTTGTTCGGTTTCGAATTGTATGTCACGCAGTACCAGGTTACCTCCGTAGTCGAGGTCGGCATATGAATTGGATAGACTAGTAATGGGCCCTGAGAAGTAGAAACGATCGAAGTCGATTGTACCTTCTGCGATGTCAAAGTCTTCGAATTCTAGCAGTCGGAGCATCTTTGGGAAGTCCACATTCGGTGAATGAAAGGCTACTCCAAACAATGCAGGATTAGCTTGATTAGTCACAGAGTCCAACAATTCACGACGGAAGACATTGTCTAGGGTGATTGTCCCTTCAAACCGCTGCCCTTCGTAGAGTTCACCTTCTGTGATGTTGGCCGATAGGTAAGAGGGGCCGCCCCCAACGCGAAAATCCCCCGTGAACTCCAGGTTATCGATCGTATGTCGTTCTCCGTCTTCAAAGAATTGCAGCTCAAAGGAGGTATCTCTGGCCTTGTAGGCCAGGTCGATCCTGATGTCGCCTCCGAACTGGAAGTCTTTGCTGAATACTTTGCCGTCGAATTCAAGCTCTCCTAGCGGATTGTAACTTTTGATGATGCCCAGAAATCGATCGGACAGCGTGAGCTCTAGAAAAGATAGGAGCGCTTCGTTGCTCTTGTCATCACTTCCTGTCTCGCTTTGGAAGTTGATTTCCATGCGCATCCTCTCATTGAGGCTGGAGATGATGCCATTGGCGGCGACTTCAAGATCATTGAACTGGAAGTTGAAATTTTCTGTGATGAGATCGAAACCGGTATCCTCCTGCATCTTCTGGGCCAGAGAAAGTTTGAGCAGCGTGGCGTTTCCATCGGCCAGGAAAGGTCGACCGACTAGGCCTTCGTTATTTTTGACAAGTATGGAGCCGACATGACCATCGATCTCCACGTCCTCAAAGTAGGTGGCAATAGAATCTGAGGATAGGTGCATTGACATATCCCTGATGAGGACATCGTACTTTTTGGGGAGTCCTTCCTCTGGATTGCCGCTGATGTCTTTGTAATAGTTGAGCTGTACGTTGGATACTTTGAAGCGACCAATTTCGAATCCTCCGGCCATGGGCTGCTCGCCTCGAAAAAACTTCTCTATTCTTTCTTGCGGCGGACGAAAGAGACGATGATTGTTGCCTTCTGACGTCTTGGTCATGGTGATGACGCCCCCATCGACATGCATGGCGGCCATATCGATGCGCAATAGATCGTTTCTGATCAGTAAGAAGGGTCGAGACCAGGACCACTCGCTGGCGTACCAAATGGTCTTGAGTAGACGACGCCAACTGACCGTGATGGTAAGATGGTCTATGTCAAAAGCAGGGGAGAGGTGTTGAGCTTGTTTTCCCCAGATCTTGACCTCGTCCATTTTGATCTTGGGTTGTAACAAAAGGGTGCTCTGGTAGTCGAGATCACCGATTCGTAGCGAATCTCCGTGTATGACGTCCTCGGCCAGTACGCGTTCCATCTCTTGATGGATTTCCTCTTTGTTGAGCGCAAAGAATATGCCTGCGACGATGAAGAGGGTTACTTGTAAGACGATAAGAATGATCAAGCTTCTGTAAAGTACCCGAAAGAGGTAGAGGGCAATATTTTGGAGGCGAAGCTTGATGGAAGTATTGGTATTTCGAGGTTCTGAGGTGTAATATTATGAAGGCACGAGGGAATTTGTTATCAATGCCGCAGATATTTGGGAATCCTTAGTGCGCTGAACGAAGTAGCGCTCATGAGTCTTGATAGAAGTCTGGAATATTTTTTTTGCTAAATAGAAGTTCTGGATATTCTATTTTCAATTTAGAAGCTCCTGATATTCTATTCCATAGGTAGAAGTCTCAAGTATTCTATTATCATTGTACCCATCCACGGTTCGATACCGTACTACCGAGATGACAATGAAACACGCCGTGCTTACAGGAGACCTGGTCGCATCGACTACCATCCGGGCCAACTATCATGAGGTACTCGGAGAAATAGCCACTGATGTAAGTCAATACGTTGCTCCCCGTTCCATTTTTGAGGTGTATCGGGGAGACAGCTTTCAGCTATTGCTATCGCAGCCACAAGAGGCACTCTTGGTCGCCTTACTGTTCCGGGTCGGTCTCAGGAGATACAGCAACGGTACAGCCCTTGACGATGCCTGGGATGCCAGAGTATCCATTGGTCTTGGATCGATCAATGCCAACAAACCGAACATCACTACGCTAGGGACTTTGGATGGAGAGGCATTTGTTCGCTCGGGGAGAGCACTCGACACTATGAAAAACGACGCCGCGTTTCTGAGGATCACCAGTGGACAGGGATCCATCGACGAATCTCTCCAAGTATGCACTTCGCTTGCCGATGCGCTCATCGGTCGGTGGACTACGGCACAGTGCCAGGCCATCTACCTCCATCTACTTCGCGGCCTTACCCAAAAAGAGATAGGCGAACTGCTACATGTCTCCCAACGCGCCATCGGACTTCGATTTGAAAGCGCTCAGTTTCACAGTCTGCAACCTTTCTTGAAATACTTCAAAAAAATCAACTGATGCAGCTGCAGGACACCGATCTTTTGCTTCGATTGCTATTGGCTCACTTTGTTGTAGACTTTCTCTCCGGTACTGAAAAATCGAAGCGAAAGGACCACGCGATTTGGAAGAGTGGCAAGTTTTATGTCCATCTGGGACTCGTTGGTCTCACAACTTACGTCTTCGCGTGGCAATGGACCAATGCCTGGATGCCGCTGACCATCCTACTTCTTCATGGCCTCATTGATTGGGTGCACTCCAGCCTTGACAAAGGGACTCCTGGGGCTTTTTTGCTCGATCAGTTGCTGCATCTTGTGGCGATCATCGCTTGTTGGGCTTTGGCGACTTCCCTTCCCGTCCACGAGCTCGTCGCTCAACTGACCGACTTCTTATCCAATTCCTATTACCTGTCCATTGTACTCGGATACCTTCTGATGACGGTTCCCGGAGGCGTACTGATTGGATACCTGACGCAAAAATGGCGCAAAGAAATCTTCCTCGGGGATAAGGATACCTCCAGTGAAGAAAGCTTACAACATGCGGGTAAGTGGATAGGTATGCTGGAGCGTGCTCTTGTACTCACTTTCATATTGTTGGGCGAATGGCGACCAATAGGTTTCTTGTTGGCTGCCAAGTCTATCTTTCGGTTTGGGGATTTGAAGGAGCCAAAAGACCGTCAACGCACGGAGTACATCCTCATCGGTACTTTGCTGAGTTTTACATTTGCCATCATCATCGGTCTCATCATTACGTCATTATCTTGAATTTGGAAGGAGTCGCTGGTCTCATCGTGCTTCCAACGACTGATCGTTGGCAGATTCGTTCATTCCTTTCGATACTGATTGAGATCCACCTCGGATTCTCCCAGAAAATGGTAATTTAGGACTAACCAAAAATGAACCACTATGTCCTATGCTTTTGAAGAAAAGACCGATCAGGGAATTCGGGTCTTACAATTGAAAAAAGGCGAGGAAGTAGTGATGGAGATACTACCAGATCACGGTGGTACGCTCAACGTCTTGAAGTTTGAGGTGCAGGGGAAGTGGGTTTCGACCATTTACGGCTATGAGTCGAGGGATGAGGTTCCGCAGTTTCCTGGTAGTCGTAGCGCCATTCTTTTCCCCTTTCCTAATCGACTACGTAAGGGCACATACAAATATCAGGGCATCGAATATCAATTCCCTACGGAGGAGAAACACCAAGGCAACGCCATTCACGGATTTGTGCGCAAGGAGCCCTTCAAGCTGGAACACTACGAAGCCAATGCCGGAGGGGGTGAAGCAAAAATCGCCTACTACTACGGCGGCGACCGGCGATATTATCCATTTGCTTTCGGATTGTACGTCACCTTCAAGTACTTCGCTGATCGTCTGGAAACACACTTCTCGGTGGAGAACCGTGGCAATACCCACATGCCGGTGGGCTTGGGCTGGCATCCCTACTTTATGCTCAATCGCGGCAACGTATCTGATTGGGAGATGAAGCTCCCTTTTGTCAGTCACGTGCAATTAGACGGCGAGAACTTACCCACCGGAGAGGTTGCGGATTACCATGATTTCGAAAATTTCACCTCGCTTGCCGATGCACAATTTGACGACTGCTTCAAGCTCATCATGCAAGACAAGAGTGCTCTCTTTTCGAACGCGGATAATGTCGGTCTGCTCTTGGAGCATTCCCCGGAGTTTTTATTTCTGCAGGTTTATATACCTGGAGACCGACAGAGCATTGCGTTGGAACCTATGAATTGCAACGTGGATGCCTTCAACAATCAAGAGGGTCTGATGGACCTGGAGAAGGGGTCATTTTTTGATACGCAATTCACCGTGCGACTGCTCACACCCGAAGTGTACCACGAAATGAGGCAAGCCCAAGATTCTTAAGTGCTCTGGCAAACCTTCATGGGGGCTTGTTGGTAATGAAGGTGTGAATCGAAAAGAATTTATAAGAAGAGCAGGGGCGATCTCGGCCCTCACCGCGCTAGGCCTGCAGTTTGAGAGTTGCAGTGATGAAGATGATGGCCCTACCATGGGTGGAGATATTGGACTGAGTTTGGACCTGACTACCGAACCGTTTGATCAGATCCTTGCACGCAACTGGCTGCTGCACCCGGAGGAAAACATCCTTATTGTCAATTGGGAAGATGAGATCCGAGCCTTCACAAGCGTCTGTACGCACTCGGGATGCTCCAGAAATTGGATTTTCGGTCGAGGTACATTGACCTGTCAGTGCCACAGTTCCACTTTCAACCACTTGGGGGAGGTCACGAGCGGTCCCGCCTCGGGAGATTTGGCCGAGTTTAGCGTGGTCCGGGAAGGTGATATCCTGACGATTTCCTAATCTGTTCTGGTCATTGCTAGCTAGTGTCTTAGATTTGATGTGATAAATCTCGCATGATGAAAAGAGTACCTGGCATACTGTTGGCGCTTGTCACGTTGATCCTCGTCGGTTATCTACTGGGTCCAAAGGTGCAATTCGAACAGGTTGACCCTGTGATCCAATCCCTCAATGTACCCATCGAAGAGCTGGAAAGCTATATCGCTTCAAATGAGTCTATGGCTCCGCCGATCAAGGATGATAATGAGTCGAGAATACTCTGGGCCGACGGCCCTCAAAAAACGCCTTGGGCCATTGTTTATTTACATGGGTTTTCCGCCAGCCCGATGGAATCTTACCCCGTTCATGTAGACGTGGCCAGAAGGTTCGGCTGCAACATCTATTTACCTAGATTGAGCCAACACGGGCTGGAGGACACCGAGGCTTTTCTGGAGCTGACGCCGACAGGATTGGTCGAAAGTGCAAAGCAGGCTGTAGCCATTGGACAGATCATAGGTGATCGGGTGATCGTCATGTCTTGCTCCACTGGGGGCACGCTATCGGTCTTCTTAGCAGCCAACAATCCGGAGATGATTGACGCCCAGGTGCTCTATTCTCCCAACATCGAAATCTTTGATCCTACCGCTAAGCTCCTTAACGATCCTTGGGGTGAGCAGATCCTCAAAGCAGTGGTCGGTGACTATCGGGAGAGTCCTGAAGACCAAGGTACGGAGGTCGAAAAGTACTGGTCCATTCGGTACAGGAGTGAAGGGCTGATCGCATTGCAAGATCTTTTGGAACAAACGATGACGCCGGATGTTTTTGCGAAGGTGAAGCAGCCTTTATTCATGGGATATTATTTCAAAAATGAGGAAGAACAAGACCAGACGGTATCGGTCGCAGCTATGCTGAACTTTTATGAAGCCGTCGGGACTGAGGAGAGCAAAAAAGTGAAAATGGCATTTCCGAGTGCTGGAGCTCACGTGATCACCTCTCCACTTCAAGCATCCAATCATGACATTGTACAAAGGGTTACTGAGGAGTTTTTCCTCTATACCCTTGAGATGCGTCCAGTCTATTGAGGGCATGCAGGTAGTCCGCGTGGATTTCGCGAGATTCCTGCATGGAGATCCATGACAAACCCAGCGTATCGCCAGGCCCAAGCTGGGCTACTTTGGCCAGGTCGCATTGCAATACCGAGGCAATCCGAGGGTAGCCACCGATATTTGGGCCATCATTCAGGAGGATTAACGGTTCACCTCCCCTTGGCAATTGTATAGTGCCTACATCCACAGGCGAGGAGATCATCTCCTTTTGAGGGGAAGTCATTTGCCGGCCAGTCAGCCGAATGCCCGCTCTATCACTTTGGGTGGATACTTCCCAGGGGGCTACAGTCAAATCATGGCTTTCAACCAGGGTAAACTCTGGCCCCGGTACAATCCTGACCTCTTGCCCGAAAACCGGAAAAGGTGGCAGTCGCCGCAAGACCGACTGTGGACCTCTGGTACTTTGCTTAGAAGACAGGATCTGGCCCTTTGCCAGCGCTGCTCCGTTCAATCCGCCCCATTGCGATCGGAGGTGGGTGGCGCGACTCCCCAAAAGGTCGTTGCCCGAAAAACCTCCCGAAATCGACAGGTAGCAGCGCACGCCGTGCCTACGCCGACCAAACCGCAGGACATCACCCTTTACCGCAAATTGGGTCTCATTCATCTTCAGCGGTACGCGATTGAGTGAGGGCGACAGATCGGCGCCACTCAAAGCAAAAGCTGCAGCGGTCAGAAACCTGAGTCGTGGACCCATAAGGGTTATTTCCAACAAGGCGTCGCTGGATGCATTTCCAACCAGGTAGTTGGCCAACCGAGACGAGATGGGATCGAGCGCACCACAAACCGGCACGCCATATTGTCTGAAGCCTGCTCTACCGGTATCCTGAATCGTTGTCAATAACCCGCTGTCTAAAACTTCTAGGACCTCCATCTTCTTAGACTGGCTCAAATTTCACCTCATCTCCTGCTCTCAGTAAAAAAGTGCCAGGAGGAGTGAACAGCTTTCGGTCCGTGTGGCCGATGACGTGCCACCCCCCTGGTCCTGCATGCGGGTAGATGCCAGTTTGTGCCCCGCCAATGGCGACTGCTCCTTTGGGTAGCCGAAGTGAGGGCTGTGTTTTTCTTGGGTGATGGAGGACGGATGGAAGGCCTATTAGGTAGGGAAAACCGGGTAGGAAACCAAGCATGGAAACTATGTAGGTAGCACTGGCATGAATTGAAGCAATCTCAGTGGCCGATAGCCCGAGGGCCTCAGTGATCGATCGCATATCTTCTTGCTGGGTGTTATGATAGTGAACTGGGATCGTGACGGTAGTATGAGATTGATCCCAATCCTCATCGACTCTTGATAACGCGCTCCGTACTTCTTCCTCCAACGCATCGACTGATATGAGCAGCGGGTCGAAGGAAATGCCCAAACTGGCATAAGTGGGCCAGCATTCTAAGACACCATGGACAGACCTTTCTTCAAGCCTGGTCTGCAGTGATAGCGCTTGCCGATTGATGGAGACTGACAAATGGGTGCCCAGCTCTACGACCAATGTGCGCTCGTTCAGCGGATATATTCTCATTGGCTCACCAGGCTTATCTCCGACTGGGCAGCTTGCTGGTGAATCCACTTCGCAATGGGCACGGCGGCGGGGTTGTCGCCGTGAATGCACACTGTCTGGTAGTCAACCTTAAAGGACTTTCCGCCTCTGGACCGCAGTTGACCACCGACGATCAATTGCTCGAGATGAGCGCTTGCACCGTCCAAATCGTCGAGTAGGCTTCCGGGCACCGACCGAGGCGTTAGTTGCAGGTCATCTTCATAGGTGCGGTCAGCAAAGACTTCAATCCAAATGGGTTGGTCCTGCGGGAGGTCTCGAGCGAATGGCACGTAGGTAATCAATGCAGGGTCAAAGCTTCGAACCGCTTCCAGCACCACATGCAGCACAGATGGATCTTCCATCATATGATTATTCAATGCTCCATGAGGTTTGACATGGTGGAGATGACCACCTTGAGACTCTACTAAGCCCTTGATTGCACTGATCTGATAAGCTATTGCGGCGGTAAGTTCTTCAGCAGAAAGGTGCATGCGACGCCTACCAAATCCCATCAAATCTGGGTAGGAGGGGTGGGCGCCGACTTTTACTTTATGCTCCAGCGCTAGGGCGATGGTCTTCTTGATGGTAAGTGGGTCGCCAGCATGGAAGCCGCAAGCAATGTTACAGCTAGTCAAAAGGGGCATCAGCTGCTCATCCTGGCCCAGTCGGTATCTTCCGTAGCTTTCGCCCATGTCGGCATTCAGGTCGATGTTTTTCATAAGAAGTTAGCTAGTGTTCGGTAGGCAATTAACAGGGTGATCAATAGGACCGTACCGGCCAACAGGTTTTGGCGTTTGGAGTTGACATAAGCACCTAAGATCTTGCGATCGTTGACCGTGACCACCAGGAATATGGCAATGATGGGCAAGAGAATACCATTGGTCACCTGTGCATATTTGATGATCGAGACGGGACTAGATCCTATGATGGCGAAGGTCACTCCGGCAATCAGAATGATGATCCAGGTGGCTTTGTATACGTCTTGACGATTACCAAACAGCCCTGATACCGCGTAGGCCGCGCCCATCGGGGCGGTGATCGAGGACGATAGACCAGCGGCAAACAGTCCAATTGCAACCCCATAGCGGGCCAGTGGGCCAAAAGTAGGTTCAAGCACGCTCGCCATGTCTGTCGCATTGGAGATGGAGCCGACCTCACCGGCCACTGAGGATGCCGTGATGATAATGGCTATTGAGATCAGGCCTCCTACGGTGACGGCCAGGTAGGTATCCCGACGCGCTGAAAGGAGGTTGTCAGGCCCTGACCATTTTTCTCGAACTGTCGAGGCATGTAGGAATAGGTTGTAGGGAACGACTGTTGTGCCGATCAGACCTACAATCATCATGAGCTGACCTTCGGGAATAGAGGGAATGATTAGTCCCGAGGCGATGGAGATGAGATCGGGCGCAGCCGCGACGGCGGCGGTGAGGAAGGCAACGGCCATCAGTGCCACAGAGATGACAAGGGTCCTTTCAATCAGTTTGTACTTGCCGGAGTATAGCAGGATGAAAGCGATACTGGCCAACAGCAACGTACTTAGTACTCCAGGCTCTGGTCCGTTGGGAAAAAGAGCGCTTACGCCTAACAGTGCTCCTGAAATGTTCCCCGCTTCGTACATGGCATTACCGATGAATATGGCAGACAGGATCAGGAAAATGGCTACTACACGTCCAATGGGACGTTTTGCCCTCTCGAGGATCGCCTCGCTGAGCCCTAACTTCGTACACAGCCCTACGCGTGCGGCCATTTCCTGGAAAGAAATGGTCGTCACAATAGCTAAAACCATTACCCATAGTAGCGAATGACCCGTGTTGATGCCGGCCAGTGTACACATTGTCACAGTTCCCGGCCCGATGAAGGCAGCGGTGACCAAGGCGGCAGGGCCGATGTTTTTGAGGCGTGGGATCAAGTCTTGTGATAGAGTTAAAAATTGGAAGATACGAGGATTGCCAAAAAATCCGGTCATTTGAGCTTTTGGATTGCACTTTTCCGGGATGAATCATTGTGTACAACCCACCTTTGACGATTATCTTTACGTCGTGAATCATGCCCAAGTCATAGTGCTTTATCAGCCCACACTGCAGTCCATTGCACTCAAAATGCTTGGATCACTGGCAGATGCAGAGGATATCGTACACGATACGTTTCTGAAGTGGATGACCATTGACACTTCTAGGATCCAAAACACGAAGGCATTTCTGATTCGGACAGTCACTAATAAGTGTATTAATTTCCTGAAGGGTCATGGGCAAAGTCGGATCTCGGGCGATCTCACAGAGGTAGAAGCAGAAATGGGCGATGATCAGGGCTTACGTGCAGTGACTCATTTTGACACGGAGAATCAGCTGGCCGAAGCCTGGAGAATCCTACACCGTAAACTAGAGCCTGCGGAAAAGGCCATCTATGTGTTGCGCGAGGCCTTCAATATTGACTATGACGACCTACAGCATATCGTGGATAAAAGTGCTGTGAACTGCCGCAAACTTTTTAGTCGGGCTAAGTGCAAAGTCCGCGACGAAATGCCGAAAATCAATATCGACCTCTCTGTATCGATTAGACTTCCCGCAAGCTTCAAAAACGCCAGTCTCTTCGGCGACCTCTCCGCTTTGGTGGCAGACCTCACCAAGGAAATGCCAAGACCCGGAAAGAAATAGGATCTTTTTCGTCACAATTTCGCCGTTCGATTGTCTTGTATAGAAAAGGAAAAAGAATAAACCTTTTGTATATACTTGACATTATACTGACTTAGAGTTTAGAATTTATATGGAGGTCATCATCCCTTTCTTTATCGCGCACTGGTATTTGTCTTTGTTCTTTCAGACATTTTTCCTGCATCGGTATGCTTCGCACGGGGCATTTACTATGTCACCTTTCATGGAAAAGGTGTTTTTCGTACTGACTTGGATCTTCCAAGGGTCTAACTACTTGAGTGCCTATGGCTACGGAGTGATGCACCGGATGCACCATGCCTATGCCGACACGCCCGACGATCCGCACTCTCCAAAGTACGATGAGAGTATCTTCAAGATGATGTGGAAGACAAAAACGATCTACTCCGCCATCGCCAGTGGTAAGGCCGATGTTGACAGTCGCTTCACCGACGGTGTGCCCCGCTGGGACGTTTTTGACAAGTTTGCGCGATCTTGGGTTTCCCGAATTTTTTGGGGAGCGGTATATGTTGGGGTGTATTACTTATTTGCAGATCAGTGGTGGTTATGGTTGTTGCTCCCGATGCAATTCGCTCTTTCTCCGATTCACGGAGCGATTATTAATTGGTTTGCGCACAAATACGGCTATCGCAATTACGAAGTAGGCGATACTTCGCGCAATTTCCTTCCTTTCGATTTTCTCATGATGGGCGAGAGCTATCACAACAATCATCACAAGCACGGCAATCGGGCCAACTTTGGGGGTGTGAGATGGCATGAGTTTGACCCCACCTATGCGGTGATCAAGTTGCTCGACCGGATTAAGATCATCAAACTGAAGAAAGGCTCGTACTACGGGGAAGATGCTGTAAAACAAGCAGCATAGAAAATTCAGCTTACCTCCCCGGTACAGAAGGTCCGTCTTTATTGATTTGGATCAGGTCATTCGAATCAAGCAAGTGGATGATGCCTTGTATGTGCGCTTCGAAGACCTGCAGTAAGAGTTTTTTAGCTTGTAGATCAAATACGTAAACAAGTTTCTCGGGTACATGTCGATCAAAGTAGCTCTTCACGAAATCATCGTCTCCTGATACCACCACCGTACGATTGTGTAGCGTGAATCGACGGATCATATCATCCGTCACCCTTTGATTGCCAGATCTGGCTTCATTGATATGAAACGCCTTCAACCCTGATTTTCGTAGTTGAAAAGAAAGGTCTGGAGGAAGGTTTTCATCAATCAGAAAGAGGTAGTCTGATTCTATGCTCATTTTTGTAGTACAATGAAGCTGGCAAAATACAGAATGCTCACCTTGCAGGAGCTGGAGGAATTGGAGAAAGAATTCGTCGAGTTTCTGGTTATCAATGGCGTCACGGTGGATGATTGGGAACGGTTGCGGGCTTCCGACGACGGGAACGCAATCATAACAGCCTTTAGTGACGTTGTGTTTGAGAGCATCATGCGGCAGACGCGCTTCTTGGAGCATTGGTCACCCCGGGCCGTGAAGACGTTCCAGTGCTTATCTGACAAAATAATTTTGGTAGGCGCTGATGTGAAAGAAGGATCGTCCATCAATCTGGTGGAAGCGAATTCTGAGCAGATGGTCCAACACTTTGGAGAGCTGGAGTTCTATCGAAGTGAGAAACCTTATGATAGTACTCGGGAGTCTGTGATCTATGAGATGATAAGCTCTGGGTGCACGATTTCCGACGGGCAGTTGTTCAAAAAAATGCTATTGGCGATGGTCGATTGAGTACCATGTTCTCCCCAGCCAATCCACCGAGATTGACCGGTTTTCTACGGTCATTTCCCTACAGGGTGCAATATTTTATCGGAATTTTTACTTTTTAGCAGGATTGTGAATGAATTTGGCAGTATTGTAAAGCCTTCTTCTTTGATCTTGTCTTCCATAAATCAGTGAGAAGATGATCAATTTCTTTAAGTCCAATTCGAAAGATAAGCTGAAGATAAAGTTCAATAAGGATTGGAATTCTTTTATTGTGGTTAGGAACAATAGTAACATCCTCTACACTGGCTCCAAAGAGCAGTGTGAGATCTATTTGAAGAACCACGCAGCCTAAATTTTCTGATCGTCGAATGGATTTCGACAGCAATCTGAAACATCACACGAGCGCCATGGGATTGGCGCTCTTTTTTTGTTCAATAACTAAGATCCAAGCTAGCTTGTACTCGGTCCCAGGCGAAGCTCAGCGCTACAGTACTATCTGACCGCTGCTGTAGCGAAATGCCGAATTGCTCCACAGGCTCGGACAATTGGATCACTTCGGCACGGGCCCTCAGCACATCAAATTGTTCATCAAAGGGATCCTTCATGAAGCCTGCTCCCCAGTAGCCGATCTTCTCGTTGAAGGCTACTACCCAGTGATCCTCCTGAGGTATAGTGTAGATAGAGTATGATCCTGGCTTCAATTCTCTATCCTGGATCTTTATGGCTTCTGTCAGTTTGATCTCTGTGGCTTCATTTGCACCTGTGCGCCACTTAGTTCCGTAGGGGACCAAAGCACCTTGTTGTACAGAGCCAAAGATCAGTCGATCTTTTTTGAAAGGTCTTGAGTACTTGACCGAGATATCAACATCACCTTTTTGGTAATGTGCAACTTCCCCTGGGCTATGACTTCTGGTGGTTAAGGCTAGATAAACAACGTACACACCAAAACAGAGAATGACAATGCCCAGCCCAATTAATACTTTTCGGAGAATACCCATCGCTCTTCAATTCTGTCATAAATATAGTCTCCCTGTGTGAATGCGCCGAATGTCGATCAACCAGATTCAAACTCTGGCTGATCGATTGCAGTGTATGCCACCCAGGCTTTTAAGCCTCGCTAATTACTACCTTTTCCATGACATCACCCTGACGAATTTCGTCAATGACTTCCAAGCCCTCAGTTACTTTCCCAAAGACCGTATGGTTGCGATCAAGGTGAGAGGTATTGTCCCGACTATGGCAAATGAAGAATTGGGAGCCTCCGGTATTTCGTCCCGCATGCGCCATGGACAGGACACCACGGTCATGGTACTGATTGTCGCCATCAAGCTCGCAATCAATGTGGTATCCGGGGCCACCAGTTCCATTTCCATTGGGACAACCACCTTGGATCACAAAGTTGGGAATGACTCGGTGAAAAGTGAGGCCGTCGTAGAAGCCATGTTCTGCTAGCTCGACGAAGTTCTTTAAGGTGTTTGGAGCGTCTTCCTCGAAGAAGTCGATTTTCATGACG
>JBCCXG010000033.1:0-17751 GCA_039191945.1 Bacteroidota bacterium | reverse complement strand
GTTTTTGGTGAGGATCTCAAAAAAATCCACGTGAAATGGAAACCATTTTCGCCGATCTTATAATCAAGGGACAGGAAACGGGAGATATCAATCCTGAACTCGACCCCAAAACTACCGCCGGCTACCTGTTCACTTCCCTACAAGGACTACGGATGTCGGGTCTGCTCAACCCCCAAAGGACTTACATCGGACCTATCGTGCAGCAAATCCTGAGTGTCCTCTAAAAAAAATTTCTCTTTTTTTTGAAACGATCGTTTCAATATATCGTTTACTGAAACAAACGTTCCAAATAAACATGAGTAAGCTAGAAGGAAAAGTCGCCGTAGTCACTGGAGGAAACAGTGGCATCGGCCTTGCAACTGTAAAAAGGTTTTTAAATGAAGGTGCCAAAGTAGTGTTCACGGGAAGGCGCCAGGAAGCACTAAATGAAGTTTCAGCCGGTTTAGAAGGAGACTTCCTGGCGGTGAAAGCGGATGCTGCCAACATAGAAGACACGAAAGCACTGTATCAGGCTGTGCAGGATAAGTTTGGTAAAATTGATATCCTATTCTTGAATGCCGGTATCGCTCCTTTCTCACCCATCACAGACATCACCGAGGCACATTTCGATGAACTATTCAATATCAATGTAAAAGGGCCCTTCTTCGCCATCAAGGAAGCCATTCCCTTTCTCAATGAGGGGTCAGTCATCATTTCCAATACCTCAGTGGTCAATGCAAAAGGATTTGCCGGTACCGGTGTTTACTCTGCGACGAAAGCAGCGCTCCGGTCCTTGAGTCGCGTACTGGCCAACGAATTGTCAGCGCATAAGATCAGAACGGTCAGTGTGGCGCCAGGGCCGATTGATACTCCAATCTACGGAAAACTCGGACTGCCTCAAGAACAAGTGCAAGCGATGGGTGAGTCATTTGCACAATCCGTGCCTTTGGGAAGGTTTGGATCAGCGGATGAAATTGCAAGTACTGTGCTCTTTCTGGCCTCTGATGAAGCGTCGTTCATCAATGGTGTGGAGATCCCCGTGGACGGTGGGCTCAGCCAGGTATAGCAAATCTCAACAGATTTTTAAGGAGGGGGGGGCAATCATCTTGTCGCCCTTTCTCTGTTTATCATTTAGTCCGCTTGATGGTATAGGCCACCAATTGCTCGAGAGAATCCCTGTAAGGTGACTGCGGAAAGGACATCAACGAAGTAAGGGCTTTTTGGTGATACGCTTCCATGACCTTCACAGCGTAATCCATTCCACCATTTGCCTTGACGAAATCAATCACTTCCTTCACATATTTCGATCGCTTGGCACTCTTGCGCATCTTTGAGATCACCGACTTTCGTTCTCTGCCTGATACCTGCTTCAAAGCATAAATCAAAGGCAATGTCATCTTTCCTTCCTTGATGTCAATACCGGTTGGTTTACCTATTTCATCAGAACCGTAATCAAAAAGGTCGTCCCGGATTTGGAAGGCCATTCCCACATTGACACCAAATGCTCTCAAACGCTGCTGAGTATCGTCGCCCGCTACGGCTGACGCAGCACCAATCTCGCAACAGGCCGCAATCAAACTCGCTGTCTTTTGACGAATGACCTCGTAGTACACCTCTTCGGTAATGTTGAGCTTTCTCGCCTTCTCCATTTGCAGGAGTTCACCCTCGCTCATATCCTTGATGGTATTGGAAACGATCTTTAGGAGATCAAAATCATCGTGCTCAAGTGTAACCAGGAAACCCCTAGAAAAGAGAAAATCGCCCACCAGGACGGCAATTTTGTTTTTCCAAAGCGCATTGATTGAAAAAAAACCTCTCCTGTAGTGGGAATCGTCAACCACATCATCGTGTACCAACGTGGCCGTGTGTAGCAACTCGATCATGGCGGCGCCCCGATAGGTTGTCTCGGTGATCCCAGAAGCGACACCGGCACTCAGGAACACAAACAACGGTCGCATCTGCTTTCCTTTACGTCTGACAATATAGCTCATGATCTTGTCGAGAAGGACAACGTTGGTCTTCATGGATTCTCGAAACTTCTTCTCAAAAACCACCATTTCATCCGCCACCGGCGCTTGAATGTCCTTCAGTCTCAAAGCCATATCCGGCTGCAATATTACAGGAAGTCCTCCAATCTTATCCACATACAGAACAACGTTTTGTTGTACTGTGGTTGTTTGCTAGATTTAGCCGATTCAGCCGTATACGCGGCACTTTTTTGACTCTCTATGAAGAAGGCGGCATATTATCTCCTAGATGTTTTTACAAAAGAAAAATTTCACGGAAATCCCTTAGCGATCTTTCCTGATGCCCGGTGGATCGACACTGCCCTCCTGCAGCCTATTGCTGCCGAGCTTAACTTATCGGAGACAGTATTTCTATATCCAAAAGATGCGTCAGGCGTTTTCCCCATGCGCATCTTTACGCCCAAGATGGAATTGCCAATCGCCGGACACCCCACCATTGGTACCGGATTCTTTCTTTCAAGAGAGCTTGACCATCCGGTCAATGGCTCCATTTCCTTTCTGCTCAAAGCCAAAATAGGAGAGGTTCCGGTTGTGGTGACTTTTGAAGACAATGTCCCTCAAACTACACGAATGACGTTTCCCAGGCCCACCTTTGGTGAGGTTCTGGAGGATCGACAGATGTTGACCGAAGTCTTGGGCCTATCCCCCGATGACCTACTAGAACTGCCCACACAGGCCGTGTCCTGCGGGGTCCCCTTTCTTATCATACCCCTTAGATCCATTGATGCCGTCCAGCGGATACGATTCAACATGGAGATATGGCAACGCTACCGAAAAGTACTTGACCCTTACTTCATTTATGCTTTCGCCCCTCAAGGTGAGTTGGCCACAAGTCAACTACATGGACGGATGTTTGCGCCGCAAGCAGGTATTCTTGAAGATCCTGCCACAGGTGCGGCCAACGCTCCCCTTGCTGCTTATTGTCATCACTATGGTGTGATGTCGGGACCGTTGGTCAGCGAACAGGGGTTTGAGATGGGACGTCGCAGCCTGTTGGAAATCGAAGCGCATGCCGAAGAAAAGGGGATAAGTGGTGTTTCGGTAGGTGGAGATTGCGTCTTTGTCGGAGCGGGAGAGTTGTTTATTGATTAATCTATATTTGCCACGCATCACGCAACCCTTCATGCGAAAAAACAAGGTGAAATACTCGGAGCTCATTCCGAGAACTAGCGAATGGCCCATTTACCGACTTTCCCGAAACCGTGATGCTTTCATCAAAGAAGTCATTGCCGACTCCGTCGACAACTTCCAAAGCTTAAGAAAAGGTAGGAGCCTTCGTGAAGAGTTAGAAACCACCGTCTACAGAGAGAAGCTACGGATGAAGGCCAACCCCTGGCGAGTTGATCCGAAAGACGAAAAAGAGTTCTGGGTGGAGATGCAACGCAGACTTCTGGAAAGCGAAGGGGACCCTCAAGCGGAAGATGAAGAACAACGGATACTTCACGACATCATCGCCCGGTATGCACATGAGATCGCAGGTAACTTTCGAAAGTCCTACTACAAATTCGCAAGGACTTTTGTCACTTTTGGTTTTGCCCGATTGCTAAATGCTGCGCGTGTGAACGGTTTCCTCTCGCTATTCAGCAAACAATTGGACCTGGATGACAAGATCCGAATCGTGGGCGAGACTGAGCATCTGCGAAACCTGGCCACCAAGGGGACCGTGGTGATGGTGCCGACACACTTTAGCAACCTGGACTCCATCTTGATTGGGTGGGTCATCCAGTTTTTGGGTCTTCCTGCGTTTATCTACGGAGCGGGACTCAACCTTTTCAACATCAAGATATTCGCGTACTTCATGAATAGCCTGGGTGCTTACAAGGTGGATCGACGAAAGAAGAATCCGGTGTACCTACAGACCCTGAGGTCCTACTCCACCCTCGCTATCGGGAGAGGCTGCCATAGTCTGTTCTTCCCCGGGGGTACGAGGTCCCGATCTGGCCAAATTGAGCAAAATCTGAAATTGGGCTTACTGGGCACTGCCGTCGAGGCCCAACGCAAAATCTACCAGGACAATGCGGACGATAAGACCAAGGTTTTTATCGTACCGGTGGTGATCAACTATCAATTCACCCTGGAAGCACCCGCCCTGATCAGAGAACACCTGAAACGAACCGGTCAGGAACGATTCTACGAGGAATCCGATGAATTCTCAACGAGTTACAAGATCGCCTCCTTCTTATTTAAGTTCTTCACGAAGGGTTCAGACATCTCCGTCACCATCGGAAAGGGAATGGACATTCTCGGGAACTATGTCGATAACGAAGGGCACAGCTATGACAAGAATGGGACCTGGATTCATCCTCGAGACTATTTCGTGAGTCATGGAGAGATCACCATTGACACGCAACGCGAGCAGACCTATGTGCGAATTCTTTCCAAGCGGATCGTGGAGGAGTATCACCTCAACAATCGCGTATTTAGCAGTCACCTGGTGGCATTTGCAGCTTTCAAAATACTGGAGCGTCGCAATCCCAAATTGGACCTATATCATGTACTAAGGTTGCCTGACGAAGACCTGACGATCGACTTTGAAGAATTCAAAAGAGTATTCAAAAAGCTACGAAAGCAGATCGTAAAGCTAGAGAAGAAGGGTAAGGTAGGTACAGCTCCCAAACTCAAAGAAAGCGCTGAAAATGCCATCGCTGAAGGTTTGAGAAATGTCGGCATGTACCATGCCAAGCGTCCGTTGATCAGGAAGAAAGACAAGATCGTCATTCAGGACGCGAATACATTGTTTTATTACCACAATCGAATGGAGGGTTATGGACTCGAAAGACACATCTAAGGCCATAGGCGTCGTGGGTGCCGGCAGCTTCGGTACCGCCATGGCCAATATTCTTGCTGAGAAAAATGAAGCGGTACTGCTCTATGTGCGCACGGAAGCGAAGGCAGAGGACATCCAAAAAGCCCGCTCGAGTGCCAGTCAGTCACTCCATCCGAATGTGGCAGTCACCAACGACATCTCCAAAATCGGTGAGCAATGTGAGGTCATCTTTCCGATGGTCCCTTCTGCTGGATTTCGGAGCATGATGAAACTACTCTCCCCCACACTTCGACCTTATCACATCTTGATCCACGGCACAAAAGGTTTCGATCTCTTGGCTGGTGAAAAAGCACTAGCAGCTCACGAAACCCTGACGAGGGATCATGTTCGCACCATGAGCGAGGTCATACAGGAAGAGAGTTCCGTCGTGCGAGTTGGTTGTATGGCAGGGCCTAATCTCGCCCGAGAAATCGCAGATCGCAAACCAGCGGCCACCGTCATCGCCAGCCAATTTGATGAGGTCGTACAGATTGGTCAGCGCCTGCTGAAGACGGACCGGTTCCTCATCTACGGAAGTGGAGATCTGATTGGTATCGAGCTCTGCGGTATTTTGAAAAACATCATTGCCTTGGGGGCTGGTACGGTAGCAGGACTCGGACTCGGAGAAAATGCCAAGGCGCTATTTATCAGTCGCGGATTGGTAGAGATGGTCCATATCGGCAAAGCCATGGGTGGCAACGCGCAAGCCTTTCTGGGGTTAGCCGGAGTCGGTGATCTTATCGCCACCTGCTCGAGTAATCTGAGCCGAAACTTTACAGTGGGTAGACGTCTGGCCGAGGGTGAATTGATAGAGGATATCATGGCGGATATGGAGGAGGTCGCTGAAGGGGTTAAGACCATTGAAATCATCCGCAATCTGGCAAGCTTCTACGGCATTCGCTGTCCGATCACGGAGACGCTCTTTCGAGTCATCCATCGCCAAACTACCGTCGAGGAAGCCCATACTTACCTGATGAAATTCCCTTTCCGCGCCGAAATCGATTTTCTTGACTGAAAAGCCTAGTGGCGGCTCATGGCCCTGACCCTCTGCAAAAGGGGCGGATGAGAATAGTGCACAAAAACAAATGCCGGATGAGGCGTTAGGTTGGACAAGTGATCGCTACTCATCTTTTTCAACGCTGTGATCAGAGGTTCGGCCCTGTACTTCTCTGCAGCATAAGCATCTGCTTCATACTCAAACTTCCGGCTTAGGATATTCATGAATACGCCCAGTAATCGGGAGAGGGGCGTATAGAGGATGCCAAATGCCATCATATTCAGGTGGATCGCGGAAACCTCGCCCCCCATCGCTGCACTGACCTCCGCACTGAACAACATGCGCGACAGTAAGAATAGCATTATGCCAGTTTGCAGGATGCTCAGTACCGTTGAGGTCACAATATGGCGCTTCTTGTAGTGTCCCACCTCATGGGCAAATACGGCGGTCAATTCATCGACATCATGCTTTTGGATCAGCGTGTCAAAAAGCACCACTTTTTTCCGCTTACCTAGCCCAGAAAAAAATGCATTGCCTTTGCTAGATCGCTTGCTGCCATCCATCACGAATATGTTATGCAAAGGAAAGTTGACCTTGCTACTAAAGGTCTCAATTTTCTCCTTTAACTCACCTGATTCCAGCGGCTCCAGCTTGTTGAACAACGGCAGTATCCAGGAAGTATAGAACATGTTCATAAACAAGGTGAACACCGTGATGACGATCCAGAAGTATAGCCAAAATCCCTCACCCATCGTCTCTACCAGATAGAGCATGGCCACCAGAAGCAACCCACCAATGAGGATGCCCAATAAATAACCCTTCAGTTTATCCATGACAAAGGTCTTTGGGGTCGTTTTGTT
Source organism: Bacteroidota bacterium (assembly GCA_039191945.1). Classification (GTDB taxonomy): domain Bacteria; phylum Bacteroidota; class Bacteroidia; order Cytophagales; family Cyclobacteriaceae; genus JAWPMT01. The sequence goes on along the minus strand of JBCCXG010000033.1, from coordinate 11,082 downwards.
AAAGCCGTATTTTTCTTCAATGACGAACGTCCCATACCATGAAAAAGGCATCGACAACACATCAATAGTCACATAGAGCAAAGAAAAGAAGATCAAGGTCGAAGCAAGGTCAGAAGGACTGAAAGAGCGCACAAATCCGTCTAGTTCTCCAAACCAACCCAAAAACAGCGCAAGTAGCAACACGACAAATGAGATGCTCGAAGTAAGGACTTCGAAGCGCCCTGTCTCCTTTCGGTAGGCCTGCGACTTAGCATATTGCTCCTCGTCATAAACCCCCTCCAATTCATCCGGTATGGCCTGCTTCGCGCTGCGACCATTGAGGTGACTCAATACCCTCTCTAGCACAAAATCGACTGCGACTATGATCAATAGGATATTCAGGATAATTTTCTCACTCATAACTTCGAATCTAATAACAAACGAGCCCCTACCTTGCCAAAAAGGCAAAGAAAAGCAGCTTACCCCATCCCATCAGCATTACTCAAGTCCTTGGCCATATCAAAGTTGTTGACCCCTTCGTGGTAAAATTCTCCCAGTTTGCGAAATCCATTCTTCAGATAGTATCTGACCGCCTGCTGATTATCCTCCTGTACACCGCCCCATAGTTCCAGTAGCTGCGCACCTTGATGCCTGAGCTCCTCTTCCACAAACAGCAGCAGGCCGGAACCCAATCCCTGTGACTGAAAATCATCACTGACAGAAGGTGCAAATAGATAATGCCGTTGAGCGTTCATCTCGATGGGGTAATTGGGAAACCGATACCATTCACCTTCGGAATAACCTCTTTTGGCCACCGCATAGGCGACCACCTGCCCACTGATGGTACAGATAAATCCGTGGAAACCCTCCAAACGTCCCTCTACAATAGACGAAACCGTATCCTGATCGAAAGGGTGTGGAGCAAAGTAGGTTCTTGTTTGCTTTGAAAGATTCTCGAAATATTGAGTCAATGACTGAAAATCGTCAGGAAGCACCTTTCTAAAGCTACTCATGTCCGTTTCGTTGCTCGTATCCATCCCCAAAACTCGATTCGGTTGCGCCCCTTTTACAAAGCACACCGTCAACTGTATCCCTCTGGGCTCAAAAAATAAAAGGAACCGGACATTTAAGGTCCCTCACCGACTTTGGCGGCTTACCGGGAGGATCGAGGCTGAAGGTGTAGATGAGCGAGATCTCATGCGCTCCGCCACTGTTGATTCCCAGATCAGAAATCGTAAAGTCAAAGCTGTAGCCTATTGAAAAGTTGTTATTGTTGAGTCCCGCCATGAAAATAATCGACTCATTATTGGGAATACTCTCCAAGTTCTTCACCGGAATCCCACGGTACCAAACACCAAATAAGACCGGCTCCAACGTCACAAACACCCCAAGGTCTAACTGATCAAACTCCGCCTGCGAGCGATAGTTGAATGAAGGTGTAAAGCTTCGCTCACGATCCGGTCGATTCTGTGCCTTGGAAGACACGTCATAGAAGTGAATACGGTATCCGCCATGAATGGAGGTGCGCATATAAAGCGGAGAATCATCTGCATCGACAAGGGATTGGTTGGGTTCCGTCACATGATACACACTCAAGCCAGCCCACAGGTTCTCATTGAAGACAATACCTCCAAACGATAGATCGAACATATTGGCTCGCTGCCCGGTGTTGAAGCTCTCCCTCGTATTGTCTAATACCACCTGACCATTGGCGTCAAATTGATCTCCAAAAGTCAATCGGTCAAAGTTGATGTCCCGTTGTATCCAGGCAATCTGCACAGCCGGACGAAAGGTCCATTCATAGTTCAATTGCAGTTGGTAGGCATAATTGAGCCCTACCATGTTGGACGTCAAGCCCGCGATCCCTTCACGATCCACGTTGACCAACAGGCCGACGCTACTGTAGTAATCTTCAAAATTGTAATCGACCCAAAAGGAATAGGTCTCGAAGGTTGCATCAATGGCCGGCCATTGATTGCGATAGTTGAGGCCCACCCTACCCTTTTGATTGATCCCGGTCAAGCCCGGATTGAGGTTGAGCGGAGCTGAGTAATACTGAGAAAACTGAGGGTCTTGAGCCCAACACTCTATTCCCACCCACATCAAAACAAAAACAACACTTAGTACTCTTGGCATGAACCCAATGGTTTGAGGGCAAACATTGCTGATTTTACCGAAACACACAAACACCCCATACCCCTTATCAAAATCCATGCCCGCGACGGCACACTTTTTGTGCGTTGGGACATCCAACCTCGCGTAGGGGTAGATGAGAGTTCGGACGGTTTGTGTAATGTAACGACGGTGTAGCCGTTAGTATTTTGATGTCATCGAAAAGAGGAAGCCAGTGAACAGAGCAATGCAAAGACAGGATTACTTGATGGGACCAAAAGTTATTCTTTTGTGGTATGATTACATTTACCGCACTTTACAGACTATTAGTCGCGATTTTATGAGATTACGAACGTGGGTAACCACTTTCCTGACCGGTGTATGCTTGCTGTCATTTCTTGGGGGCTCTGCCCAGCGAATTCTGGAAACTCAATACTTCTTTGGTAACTCAGCGGACAATTTCGTTTTTGATAAGAACGGTCGCGAGATTTACGAAGAGGAGCGAATGGCCAGTCCTTTTGGCAGCGGTGGCCCCGCGGTCCTAAGCGATCAGTTCACAGGTAACTTACTACTTTACAGTGATGGCGTACAGATCTACGACCAAAGCCACCAACCTATCGTAGGAACCGTGGCACTCAGCGGCGATTCTGCGATCAATCAGGCAGCAGTTGTCGTCCCCAACTCCGGGACCACTAATCGTTACTTTATATTGACCAATCCCTATGATGGCGGCCCGAACGAAATCCAGGTCAGTGAAGTGAATATGGGACTTCAGGGCAACTCGCCAGATCCTACTTTCCCTTATGGAGAATTGATCAGCGCCAACGTTGGTACAGGCCTGACCAACCCCTCTGAGGCGATGCTGATCGTGGAAGTAGGGGACGGAAGATCCTATTGGCTGCTATCTCAAGACCGAACGAATTTCAACTTTCGGGTGACGGCGATCAACAGTACGGGAATAGATAGTACCCAAGTTTTTGATTTGGCATCAGCGCAGAACCCGGGTTTTGAGGCTGCTGCGTTTGCCTTCAATGCGGACTCCTCGTTGGCAGTGGCTCCAAAAACGCCTAACCGGAACGTAGCGATCCTCAGTTTCAACACACAAACCGGGGAATTGACTTTTGACCAACAAATATTGCAGACCGGGTTTGATGATGGCCAAGGGGAATCGATCTACGATGTGGAGTGGTCTCCGTCCGGCCAAAGGCTGTACATGTCCAGATTTGGAAGCAGCGGCATCGAGGCCAATATCTTACAGTTGGACTTTGATACACTCGCACTCAACACCGTACTCCCCAATCCGATCTTTCGCAGCTACGGCCTACAACGAGGCTTGGATGACAACATCTTGCACCTGTACCAAGAAGCCCCAGGATCGGAATTTTTTGTGGGTCAAATCATGGCGGCGGACAGCATTGCGGATTCCGTGATGTATGTAGCAGAGGTGCTCGACGCAGATTTTCAGGCTCGACAATTTCCAGCCTTCTCGCCACCCAACTTCACAGATTTTCAAAACGTAAGCTTCCAGACCCTGGACGTTTGCCAACAACAAACCACGAAATTTTATCCCATCACGGATACTATCCCGAGCTCGTACTTTTGGAACTTTGGCGATGGCAATTTTTCTACAAATGCGGCTCCAGTACATACCTACGAAATGCCTGGAGGGTATCCAGTCACACTCCGGGTTGAGATCAATGGCCGCAGTACTGCGGTGACCCAGTTTGTCGAGATCCTGCAAAACGATTTTATGGTCAATCTTGGAAACGATACGACTATTTGCGTGGATGAAGTGCTGACGCTGGACCCCGGTGATATGGGCCAGGGTCTCGCTTACACCTGGAGCACAGGGGAAACTACTCCTACGATAGATGTAGATACCACCGGTACCTATTGGGTGGAAGTCCTCTCTCCCAACGGGAACGGGTGCACCTCTTTTGATGCCATCGTGGTGACGGAGTACGGTATCCAAAGGCAGCTATCGAATCAGTGGTACTTTGGCGAGATGGCCGGCATTGACTTTAACGAACAACCACCGGCTGCACTGGTCGATGATAATCTCATGGAATCGCCCGAGGGCTGTGCTACTATCTCTGATACGGATGGTAGTTTGCTCTTCTACACTAACGGCAATACCGTATGGAACAAAGACCACCAGATCATGGTCAACGGTACCGACCTGGGGGGTGATAGCACTTCAGCACAATCCTCCTTGATCCTACCCTTCCCTGACGACGAGACAATGTTCTATGTATTCGCCACACAAGAAGTATATGGGGATATGAGGAATCGGTTGCTGGTCAGTATTGTGGATATCAAGGATGATACGGCCCGAGGATCAGTGGTGGTGAAAGGAATAGAACTACAGCATGAAAATACCGAGCGGCTGACGGCATCTGGATTTGGCAATGACGGATGGCTGCTCTCCCACGAATTTGGCAACAACAACTTCCGCGCACAATTCGTCTCGGCGGAGGGTATCGGTGCTGCAGTGCACTCGCCGATCGGCGAGTTTCTCAACTTCGTTGACGAGCCGTCTGGCACCAGCTACACACGTTTCCAACCCGGCATTGCGCGCGTAGTGAACCTGGTCCCGGATATAAACACGTTTGACATTCTGGACTTTGACAACCAAATGGGGTCCCTCAACAATGTCCGCAATATCAATACAAATGAACCAGCCAGCACACCACTTTATGGGGTCGAATTCGGGGGAGCTGGCAATCGGCTGTACCTGACCACTTCGACGAAGCTGATGCAATACGATCTGGACAGCATTGATACTGACAACGAAGTCGCAGAAATCGAGGCGTCAAAATTTGATGGCTATCCTCAATCCACGAACTATGGAGCTCTGCAACTAGGGCCGAACGGAGTGATCTACATGGCACTTGACAACGCAGGCAATGTTGCCTCCATCGACGCTCCGACCGGGGATGATTTGGGCGCCTCCTTCAACCCACAAGGCATCGACCTCATGGGTCGCAACAGTCGTAGGGGACTACCCAATTTTACGCAGCAGGTGAGCGACCCGATACAGCCGCCTGGTTTTACCGTGGAGAATGCTTGCTTTGGCCAACCCATCACCTTGCTGGCCACTGGCACGAGCGACATCGATGAGTTTGAGTGGACATTTGACGAAGATGCCGATCCCATGATGGGTGTTGGTGACAGTATCCAGGTGACCTACAACACCTTAGGCATGCACACCATCCAGTTGAGGATCTTTAACCGATGCGGGTACGACTCGCTTTTCATGCAGGACATCGAAGTGTTCCAGGTACCACCAAGCCCCCAAGTGCCTAGCAATGCAGCGCTTTGCGATTCCGTACTCGTGCTGGAAGCACTACCTGAGGACCTAGATGACCCCTCACTGACCTACAATTGGTCAACCGGTGACTCTACCCGAACCATCACCATCACGCAATCCACGATCGTGGATGTATTTATTACTAACTCTGATGGGTGTACCAGTGATACCCTGGACACGTTCGTAGGGCCAGCGATCACAGTAGATCTAGGTCCGGATCAGACCCTTTGTCAAAATGATTCCATACCGGATTTGGATTCGCAAAATGCAGCAGGGATTTTCAACTGGACGATTGACGGGGCGCCTTCCAGCACCACGAGGTTCCAACCCATCGATACCAGTGTCCCTGGCGTGTACACCTATGCCATACAATACACCGAACCCATTACCAGTTGTATTGCCAGTGATACGACGATCATCACTGTCCTTGAAAACCCCGTCTTCAGCACGAGCACAACACCACCAACTACTTGTGACGCCGACGATGGGGAAATATCCATTACCATTGATTCGAACGGCAGCTTCCTCTACAGCTGGACGGGCCCGCAAAGTCAAGGGCCACAATCCTTCGATGGCCCAGGTACGCCTCCGAGCTTTACAGGGCTCGGCGCTGGTAACTACCAGACGACCGTCGAAAACATTGTCACGGGCTGTACCACCGAATCACCTGCTCTGGTGGAAGACATTGCAGAATTTGAAGTTGTGTTGCAGCCTGTGCCAGACTGCGGAGACAATGGAGAGCTACTGGTCAACATCACGGGGATCATTCCCCCCACGGTCAACCTGACACTGACCGATGACACAGGGCAGCAAATATTTACAGATACGGGTGTCGCCCCTCCCATCGAAGCGATCACTCCCCTGGATACCGGGCTGTACATCATTGAAGTGGAGGAGATAGGTGGCTTAGGGTGTATCCAATTTGACTCCGCGACCCTAGGCGAGGCCTTCCCGCGCTCAAATTTCGTACTGACGCCGATCCAAGAATTGTGCGGTACACGCGACCAGGTTGAGATCATCCCTGGCACCAATGGGGTGGCCACCTATACCTGGGCAGACGATGATGGCAACATCGTAGGGGTCGGTGAAAGTGTCGATATCTCCTTGGCGGGCACCTATTTCATCAGCGCACAAGGGGAGGAATTGTGCCCTCGAACTGAGGAATTTACCGTGAACATCAATCCTTTCCCAGATGTAACCATACAAGCAGACGGGGACCTCTGTACAGGAAGCATTACACTTTCGGCAGTGATTGACAGCACCTCAGCCGGACCTTTTAGCTACCAGTGGTTCTTTGGGCCAGACCGAACGGTGATTGGACAGACGGAGACCATTGACGCTACCCAGGAGGGTGTCTATCAAGTGCAAATTAGCGACCCGATGATTGGCTGCGATGCGACGTCTTTTCCTATCAACGTGCAGTGCGATCCAAGGATCAATGCCCCCAACGCATTCTATCCTGGCAGTGAAATCATATCCAATCAGAACTTCTACGTTTTCCCCAACAACTTCATCGAAAACTTTGAGGTCTTTGTCTATTCACGATGGGGTGAGCTGGTCTTCTATTCGGACCAAATTGATTTCCAATGGGATGGTGCTTACCGAGGGCAACCTCTGCCCCTGGGGACCTATGCGTATGTCTTCAAGTTCACGGCACGGGATGAGCCCGATACGGGGGTCATTGAACAATATGGCTCCGTAACCATTATTCGTTAAGATGTCCTTCTTCGATCAAGTCTACGAGAAGCTGTTTCCGAAAGGAAACACGCAGCCGGTCACTGTACAAAAAGTACTGCATCGCAATGAGCGGTACATGGAAGAGTATAGCGAGTGGCAAACCAAACGCCGAGCACTCATTATCAAGACAATCAACAACTCCCTGCAACTGAGCAGGAAAGAAATTGAGCAAAACCCTCCTGTCCATTTGCTGTCGTCGAAGGGCTCGAATGGGTTTGCATTGGGATACTCAGAGATCTATACTTCCAGCGAGCTACAGTTCTTGCTGGACTGGTTTGCTGAAAAAGTTTTGGCGAATTTCCGCTATAAACGCGCCAATGCCGATATTACTATCGTAGAGAAGGGCAAGCAGGTCGAAACGATCGAGAAGTATTATCTCAAACCAAAAAATGACTTCGATCCGCCCATCGATCAACAGTTTGGGAATATTTTGATTGAGAATTCCTTGATGGACAATCAGCCCAACTATTTGAAATTCATGGCCAATACGTATTCCGATAGGAACTACACCGAGGCCAGGAATCTCGATGAATTGATTGATTTTTTATTGAAACCCGATAACTAAAATAACCATGTCCAAAACCTTCAAGTACCTGATGGCGATCAGTCTCGTCCTAGGGTCAGTTCTTTTTGTTAACAGCCACCCCAAGGCTGAAGCGCAACTGCTTCCAACGAAACTTCGGGTGACCGTCCTCGATGGCAATGGCAACTATGTGGACAACGCCTCTGTCAGTCTCTTTGCCTCAGAGGACGATTACATCAACAGCAAGGACCCCCTGAAGTTGGACCGAACTGACAAAAAAGGAAGGGTCACTTTCAAAGATCTGGGACCGAAATCCTACTACATCGATGCACGCAAAGGCGACAAAAACAACGACGGACGAGGATCCAAGACTGATAAGCTGCAAGAAGGCAGGATCAACAAAGTAAACGTAGTGATAGAGTAGTCTCTGCTTGCACTCAAAAAGCATAGGGGCTGCTTGGAGAAGTAGCCCTTTTTTATTGCTACTTGCGGGTGCTCAATAAGAGCAGTCCATAGGCCACCACGATGAACCACATTCGGTAGTTGAGCAGGCGTGGAATAAAGTTTAGCTCCATGAGTACGACTGCCAATACGATGACAATGGAGATGATCCGGAGTAGGTTTCTAGTGCTTCGCGTCATGGTCAAAGGTGAAATCTTTCGCCGCATAAAGATAACCGTACCCCCTTCCTAATCGCGATTAAATTCCGATAATTGCAGCTTGTCTCATGGCGACGATCGGAAAGAACATCCACCACGCGGTACAGGTACTTTCAGAAGGGCAAGTTATCGGTATGCCCACGGAAACCGTCTACGGTCTTGCCGGCAATGCGCTTAATGAGGAGGCGATCGTCCGCATATTTGAAGTGAAAAACCGCCCTCGGTTCGACCCTTTGATTGCGCACATCGGACACAGGGATCAGTTGACTGATCTGGCAAAGGATATACCGTCACAAGCGGTTCAGCTCATTGATGCTTTCTGGCCAGGACCCTTGACCCTTTTGCTTGAAAAAACCACCGTCGTGCCTCACTTATTGACATCAGGCTCCTCCCGAGTGGCGATCCGATTACCTGCCCATGAGGTGGCAAGGGCTTTATTATCTAAAGTACATTTCCCACTGGCAGCGCCAAGCGCCAACCCGTTTGGCTACGTGTCGCCCACGACTGCTCGGCATGTTCATGATCAGTTGGGAGATCGCATTCCCTACATACTCGATGGCGGGCCTTCTGCCATCGGCCTCGAATCGACCATTGTAGGCTTTGAGATGGGTCGACCGGTCGTCTACCGGCTAGGGGGATTGACCTTAGAAGCGATCGAGGATGTGATCGGAGAGGTGACCCTTCAACGTAACAAAAGTTCGAACCCCGCGGCGCCGGGCATGTTGAAGTCGCACTATAGTCCAGGCAAGCCAGTCATCATAGGAGATGTGCCGGAGCTGCTCGAGCAATACGATGCACAGAAGACAGGGGTTATTTCTTTGAGCGAACAATATGATGTCCTGGAGATGCAAGCCCTCTCGCCATCGGGATCCGTGACCGAGGCCGCCCAGCACCTATTCCGAGTGCTGCGCCTACTGGACGATTCAGACGTCGAAGTCATACTGGCCGAGCGCTTTCCAGACGAAGGCCTAGGCCGGGCAATCAATGATCGTTTGGAAAGAGCGGGGGCTAGGTGATTTCAGGCGTCACGCTCCCATTGCCACCATGCGAGGCCGGGTGAAATGAAGCGTGGCATCTCTTACGGCGTTGCGGCTTAGGGAAATTTTGAGTTTGGAGTTTTCAGTTTTTATCTGCTAGGTTCAAAAGTTTGAGATTCGGATTTAGGTTGCATCTGCAATCAGCTATACCCTGAGGCGGCCTTTCAAGAGCTCAATACCTCGACTAAGGATCCATCTTATGGTGTCGAGAGGTAGGTCATCGCCCGGATCGATCCGCAAGATCCTCATACGCGCTCTGCTGCCCTCCTCCAGCAAAGGATGGTCGATGAGTTTTCCATCTACCATCAGGATGTACGGCTCGCGACTCTTCTTGTCTACCCATAAGTAGCAAAGTGCCTTCTTGCCATATGTGAAGCAAGGCATCCCGTACTTGACCGTCTCCGAAATGGTGTTGTCCTGATCCAGAATGATGTCTCTTAGGGACAGCAGACAGCTCCGGTTAGGCTCTTCTTTTAATGAGTAGAATTCGTCGAGACGGTCGATCATTACTATTCACGAAGATCTACAATCCCAATTGAACGTTCAACAGAAAAGCAATCAGAAACACAGCTCAAATCGATCGAAAAAGGCCCATAGCTCTCGGCTTGCCTGAACGTCGAGATTGGTATTTCCCAGATTGGCATTTGGAACCACGACGCCCGGCCAGGTGTGCCCGGCACCCTCAACACGATAGAACATCACCTGGGCATTGCTGCAGGCACAGTCCGTGTACTCAAATACGGTGATGATACTATTGTCATTTGTATTGAGATCTGGCAGATCAACAGCGGTCAAGGCGGTTGCGCACTCATTGTTTTGTACCCAATAGTCAACCGCTGCCTCTACACCGATGACGGACTCCAATTCCTCATTGTCTGATACAAATCCACCGTCATAGGGCACCAGCCCATCATCCGTACCAAATACGTAGATCATCGGAATCGGCCTTCCAGGGCCTCCTCCAGTGAGAAACTCCTCGTTCATGGTACCACCCAAGGTGCCCATCGCCGCAAATCGCGCATTGTCCTCGAAAGCGATTCTTTGAGTGAGGAAACTACCGTTTGAAAAGCCGCAGAGGTAGACTTTCCTTTCATCAATCGCATACTGCAGCACCAGCTCATCCACCAAAGCATTGATAAACCCCACATCATCGATGCCCAGATCATCGGGCGGAAGACCGCGGCCGTCCGCCCAGACAAAGCTATTGGGAGCTGCTTCGTGGAAACCTTGGGGATAGGCTACTAGAAACCCATTCTCTTCCGAGGCGAGGTTGAAGTTTGTAAAGCCCTGCGCACTTTGTGCGTTGCCTCCGCCACCGTGCAGGAAAATGACCAAGGGCACTTCGCTGCTACCCTGATAGGTTTCGGGAATGTGCAATACATACTCACGGACCCTGTTTTGATGATCAAGGGTCCCATTGACAAACTCAGGAAAGGATTCGGGAGTTAATACATCCATTTCGTTGTCATCGCTGGTGCAAGAAAGCAACCCAATCGCCACAAAGGCGATACAAAATATTCTTGGCATATCAGGTAAGTTTCCTTTTAGACTGGCTCTTCTTGGCAAGGTTTAACCTGGACCATGCAATAGAGATCGTGATGAAGGCATAAAGCTCAAAGAAAGAGGCACTTATGTTGAGAAAGCATAGCACCGCTATGGTGATTCAACAAATTCATGGTAAGTGTCTATTTCAAAGAGATTTATGCATGGAATAGATCTTCTATT